>CAZJTS010000247.1:0-3010 GCA_964548975.1 uncultured Fastidiosipila sp. | reverse complement strand
ATCTCGTCCCGTAAATGGTGTTGTTTTCGCAGATGAACACATAATCCGCATCCGGCCGTACCTCGATGTCCGACAGATCCGGAATATAAGCGAAGGTCCGGTCTTCACTGGAAGCCAGGATCTTGACATCCCCATAAGCTGCCGCTTCCGCAGCCGCTTTCTGGGCCCAGCTGCCGGTGACGATGTAATCCGCCTTGCGGTTGCGCATGAGATTCAGGGGCACGGCTGCAAACTGCTGAGATGCGCCGCCCTGGAGAAAGAGCACTGCATAGTTATCCGGAATCCCTACGAGCTCCCGCAGATCCGCCTCCGCCTGATCGATAATCGCCTCATAGGTAGAGGAGCGATGGCTCATCTCCATCACGGACATGCCGGAGGTTTGATACTCCAACATTTCCGCAGCCGCTTCCCGCAAGACTTCCTCGGGCAAAACGGCAGGTCCGGCACTGAAGTTATAGACTCTGCTCATAAGCTTCTTCCCCCATTATTCTTTTTTAAGGCACTCTCTGCCTGCTAATGTCATAGCACCCCGGCGGAAGCAAGTCAATTTCTGAAGGGGCAAGCGCCGAAGAGATGCTAAAGCATTCACTTTTACGCATGCTATATCACCCCGTTTAAGATCGGCCTGTCCCGGCGGGACCCTTCACGAGCTCATCCATCACGGCCTGACTTACCGGCCAGCTCAGCTCCAAGGGCAGCTGATCCGAAACAATCCCGAGCGTCAGCTGCTCCGGATAAAGCCTGATCACGACGACTTCCACTTCTTCACTTCCGGGCTCGTCCTGCCAGGCATATAAGGTATAACTATAGTCCGGCTCGCCTTTGGCCTCACCGAAAAGAGAACCGAAGAGACTCCCCAGGCCACCGGGCAGGTCACCTTCCTCAGTCTCAGCTCTCGTCTCCTGAAAAAGCTCGCCGATCCGGCCAAAGTAGCCGTCAATCGCCTCCTTACCCTCGAGTCGCGAGAGCAGCTGGCCTTCTCTGTCTGTGAAATCCAGGCGACTGAGATCCCCCTCAATATCCGGGCGCATCGGCACGGGTAGGGCGTCTCGCCAATCCCCATGGGTCTGTTCTGTAGGTTCTGTTGTATCCTCGGTCGGTGCCTCTGTCGCCCCGGGGGCTGTGGCTTTGCCGTATTCCGGAAGTGTCAGTCGCGTCTCAGGGGCTCTGAAAGTCGGCGTCAGCGAAGTGTTGTCGATCGTTGGCGCTATTTCAGTGCTGAAAGCTTCAGTTGGTTCTCTCGTCTCAAAAAGCCCACCCAAGCGGTCATCCAAGGTATCACCGATGTCTTCGAATACACCTCTGATCCCGCGAAAAATATTTCTGAACGGCCGGGTCCGACCGAAGGGCGTGACAAAGCAGCCGCTGAGCAACACTGTCAGGAGACAGAGGGCAAGGCAGGTGCCAAGAATTCGACGTAGGTTTTGCATCAGGACTCCCTTCTTAATGTTTCTTTCATAGGCTGGGCCACATCTAGTTCTACCATACGTTTTTTCCGGGCTTAATCCCGTATCGTTCGGCAAAATTACCCTAAGCTATAATTTTATCTATTGTGATCTCCGACATGGTTTATTCATAAATGCAAGAGTACAATGTAGCGTATCAAAAAGGATGTGAGGCATTTTCATTGAAGACACATAAGTTACTCAGTATAGTACTTTCCGTTTTGCTTTTAGCAAGCGCCTGTCAGGCGGAAGGCAAGACACCGGCTCCTAAGGAGCAAGTGAAGTTTGCGGCCATGAAGGGTGCTACCGCCATGGGCATCACCAAGTATGTCGATGAACTCTCCGAGACCGAAGATTCACCCGTTTCCTACGAGATCCTGACCATGCCCGACCAGGTGGCGACCAATCTCCTCAAAGGCGACCTGGACGTCGCCCTGATCCCGGCCAATCTGGCTGCAACACTGTACAACAAGAGCGAAGGAAAGATTCAGGTGGCGGCGCTCAATGTGCTGAACGTGCTCCACTTCGCTGCGAATGGAGTTGAACTTAATTCACTCGAAGACCTCAAGGGGCAGACGATCTATGCGACCGGTAAGGGCGCAACCCCGGATGCGATCTTACAGAATCTTTTGGCCAAAGCGGGGCTCACCATCGGTGAGGATGTCGAAGTCGAATTCCGTTCTGAAGCGACTGAAGTTGCCTCTATCCTCCAGCAGGAAGGCACCATCGCCTTTATCCCGGAGCCCTTCCTCAGCGCAGTGAAACTCCAGAACAAGGCTGTAGAAACCAAGCTCAATACGGCAGAACTCTGGCAGAATAATGTGGCGAACGCGCCGAAAATCGTGACCGGGGTTCTGGTCGCTCGCAAGGACTTCCTTGAGGACAATGACGCTTGGTTCAAGACCTTCCTGGACGAATGTGCCGACTCGGCCATCTGGGTGAATCAGAATCCGAAAGACGCCGGCCTCCTGATCGAGGAGCAGGGTATCATCGCAGCCCCTGTTGCTGAAGCCGCCATCCCCAATGCCGGTATCACCATGGTACGCGAGCTGGATATGAAAGACACGCTGCAACCTTACCTTCAGGTACTTCACAGCACGAATCCCGCACTGGTCGGTGGCGAACTCCCCGCCGAGGACTTTTACTACCTAGGAGACTAAAGATGAAACGGCCCCGCTTCGAGCTCCCGCTTCCCCATTCAGGCCCTATGCCGGGGGTTCTGGGGGCCGTTTTTTTGCTCCTGCTCTGGCAACTTCTCTCCGTCCTTGTTGATCAGGTGATCCTCCTGCCCGGCCCGCTGCCGGTCCTCAGGGCGTTCCTAAACCTTCTAAGACAACAAGACTTTTATCTCTCCGTCCTGAACTCCCTCGGCATGATCGTCGCCGGCTTCGTCATCGGCTTCATCATCGCTTTCGGCTTGGGACTACTGAGTTATTTCTACCCGAACAGCACACCCTTCTTCTCACCTCTCGTGAACCTCATCCGCAGCGCTCCGCTTGCCGCTCTGACTATCATCCTGATGATCTGGCTTCGACCGGCCACACTCCCCTTCGTGCTGGTGCTCA
>CAZJTS010000246.1:0-3010 GCA_964548975.1 uncultured Fastidiosipila sp. | reverse complement strand
GCTTTCCGCTATGCTGGATAACAGCATTCATCAGAATAACCCTTTGAACATTGATCCTAAGCGCATCGTCTGGAAGCGCGTCGTCGACATGAATGACAGAGCCCTCCGGAACATTGTCATCGGTCTGGGTAAGCGTGGGGACGGCGTTGTCCGCGAGTCCGGCTTCGATATTACGGTCGCCTCGGAGATCATGGCGATTCTTTGTCTCACGTCTTCCATGAGTGATCTCAAGACCCGCTTAGGCCGGATGATCGTGGCCTACACTTATGATAACGAGCCTGTGACCGCGGACGAACTCGGCGCTACCGGTGCGATGGCTTTGCTTCTGAAAGATGCTTTGCTGCCGAACCTGGTCCAGACAACGGAGAACACGCCGGCGATCATTCACGGCGGTCCCTTCGCCAATATCGCCCATGGCTGTAACTCCATTCTGGCCACCCGCACGGCACTGAAACTCTCAGATTATGTCATTACGGAAGCCGGCTTCGGTGCCGACCTCGGCGCTCAAAAGTTTTTCGACATTGTCTGTCGACAGAGCGGCATGAAGCCCGACGCGGTCGTCCTCGTGGCGACGGTCAGAGCGCTCAAGTATAACGGCGGTCAGGACAAGTCGGAACTGAAGTATGAAGATCTGGTGGCCTTGTCGGAAGGTATCGTGAATCTCGAGCAGCACCTGGAGAATATCAAGAAGTACGGTGTACCGATCGTCGTCGCGATCAACCGTTTCCCTTCCGATACCGAAGCCGAGCTGACGTTCCTGAGAGACCGGATCCGCCAGAGCGGTGCTGAAGTTGCCTTGTCGGAAGTATTCAGCAAAGGCGGCGAAGGTGGCTTGGAACTGGCCGAGAAAGTGGTCGAGCTCTGCGAGAAACAGTCTTCATTCAAAGTCCTCTTCGACGATGCGCTGAGCCTCCGCGAGAAAGTCAGTGTCATCGCCCGTGAGATTTATCGCGCGGACGGTGTGGATCTGGCGCCGGGCGTCCTCAGTCAGCTACGTACGATCGAGAAAAACGGCTTCGGCGATCTACCGGTCTGTATGGCCAAAACCCAGTATTCCTTCTCTGACGATCCCAAGAAACTGGGGGCACCGAGAGATTTCCGCATTACCGTGCGCGAGGCGAAGATCTCTGCCGGTGCCGGCTTTGTCGTGTGCCTAACGGGTGAAATCATGACGATGCCGGGTCTGCCGAAAGAACCCGCTGCAAGGGGGATGGATATCGATGACCAGGGTGTCATTACCGGTCTTTCCTAAATTGAATATTTAGTGACAGAGATTAAGCCCGCTGACCCGGATAAGGCCAGCGGGTTTTATTTAGAGCCTTAGTTTGGGCTCGGGCTAATTGTATGCAGGCACAAGGTCTGGCATAATCTACTATGGTATTTCTAAGGAAATGGAGATCCTATGCCTCAAAAACAAGTCTATGACAACGAAAGCATTTCCGCCTTAAAAGGGGCGGACCGTGTCCGGCTCCGCCCGGGCGTAATATTCGGCTCCGATGACATCGTCGGTGTCCAACATGCCTTTTTCGAGATCCTCTCAAACTCGATTGATGAAGCCAGAGAAGGTTTTGGCCGAACGATAGAGATTAAGCGCTTTAAGGACCACAGTATCGAGATCAGAGATCAGGGACGTGGTATTCCGCTGGATTTCAACCGCAAAGAGAACCGCTACAACTGGGAACTCGTCTACTGTGAACTCTATGCCGGGGGCAAATATAATACGCTCGAAGGGGAGAACTATGAGTTTTCTCTGGGCCTGAATGGTCTGGGTGCCTGTGCTACCCAATATGCTTCGGAAGTCTTCGACGTTGAGGTAACGCGCGACGGAACGATTTTCACACTTCATTTCGAGAAGGGTGAGAATATCGGCGGCCTGAAAAAAGCACCTGCGCCGAAGAGCAGACCCAGCGGTACTACCCAACGATTCAAGCTGGATCGCAATGTCTTTACAGAAATTGAGATACCGACGGAGTATTTTCTCAATACTCTGAAGCGTCAGGCCATCGTTAATGCCGGTGTGACCTTTCAGTTCGATGATGAAATCTCCGGCGAGAAGCATACCTTCCTCTATCCTGAAGGTGTCCTGGGCTTCGTTCGTGAAGTCAATGGTGAAAAGGGGATTTCCACGCCGAAAACCTGGGTGGCCGAAGGCAGCGGTAAAGACCGTAAGGATCGACCGGAGTATAAACTTAAAGTTGAGCTGGCCTTCTGTTTCAATGTCGAAACATCCCTCCAGGAGTTTTACCATAACTCCTCCTGGCTTGAGTATGGCGGCTCACCCGAACGCGCGGTACGCTTAGGGTTCACCTCAGCGATAGATAAACTGATCAAGCAGCGTGATAAGTATAAGTCAAATGAACAACATATCACTTGGCAGGATGTCAGTGATTCACTGATCTGTGTGGTGAACTCATTTTCTACTTCGACCAGTTATGAAAATCAGACAAAGAAGGCGATCAACAATAAATACATCCAGAACTTCCTAACCGATCTGATTCGCGAGCGCCTGGAAGTTTGGGCTATCGAGCAGCAACAGGAAGCGGATCGGGTCATCGACCAGCTCCTGATCAACAAGCGAAGCCGCGAAAGCGCCGAACGCCAGAGGATTACAGTCAAACGCAATCTGATGGGATCTTTGGATATCAATAACCGGGTGAAGAACTTTATCGACTGCCGTTCACGGGATATCGACCGACGGGAGATCTATATTGTGGAAGGTAACTCCGCCTTGGGCTCGGTCAAGATGGGCCGCAATGCGGAGTTTCAGGCCGTGATCCCGATCCGCGGAAAAATTCTGAATTGCTTAAAAGCCGATCTGACCCAAATATTTAAGAACGACATTATCGTGGATCTGATGAAAGTTATCGGGACAGGCGTCGAAGTTACGAACAAAAATAATAAGCAGATAGCCCCCTTTGACCTGAGTGCTTTACGCTGGAGCAAGATTATTATCTGTACGGATGCGGATGTGGACGGCATGCACATCCGCCTGCTGATCATGACCTATTTC
>CAZJTS010000245.1:0-3015 GCA_964548975.1 uncultured Fastidiosipila sp. | reverse complement strand
ACTCTGGAATTCATGAAGACTGTACAGCGTGTACCGAGATCCACCGGATTCTTTGCTGAAAGCGCAGCCTGTGCGAATTCGGGAGTCTTCATCCCCAAGCCATGAGCGAATGTCTGAATAAACGATCCACAACCGGAGGAGCAGGCTTCATTCAACATGATATTGTCAATAATGCCGTCATGGACCCGCATGCACTTCATGTCCTGCCCGCCGATGTCGACAATGAAATCGACGCCGGGAAGGAAATGCTCAGCCGCCTTATAGTGGGCCATCGTTTCTATTTCACCCTCTTCGAGGTTCAGAGCAGATTTCAGTAAGGCTTCACCATAACCCGTTGAACAGGCATGGGCGATGAAGGCGTCTTTCGGGAGATTGTCATAGATTTCGCGCAGGATTCTCAGTGAGGAGTTCACCGGAGAACCTTCGTTACTGTGGTAATGGGAGTAAACCAGCTGGCCGTCCTGATCCATCAGGACAGCTTTGGTGGTCGTAGAGCCGGCGTCAAGTCCGAAGAAAAGCGGCCCTTTTGCTTCAGCCAATTGCGTCTGCGGTATGGATGCCTTGGCATGTCTGGCTTTGAACGCCTGATACTCAGCATCGTTCGCAAAGAGTGGCGGGATATGGGAAATATCTTCACCGAGATTCCTGGCTGAGGTATAGCGATTAACTTTCTCCGCACTGGAGGTTTTGCGCGCGTTTTCCGCCAGCATTGCTTCTCCCTTGGCTACGAAGAGTTGGGCATTTTCAGGCAGGATAAAACGATCGACCTGATTGATCAGGGTTCTTTCGAAGGCATGACGCAATTCGGGTAGGAAATGTAAGGGTCCGCCGAGGAAGACCACGTTACCTCTAATGGTTCTACCTTGCGACAGGCCGGCGATGGTCTGGATGACCACTGACTGCAGAACGGAAGCAGCGAGGTCTTCTCTGGCCGCACCTTCATTCAGTAAGGGCTGCAGGTCAGACTTCGCGAACACACCGCAGCGTGAAGCGATCGGATAGAGCTGATTATAGCGCGAGGCCATTTCGTTCAGGCCTTCCGCATCCGTCTGGAGAAGTTGGGCCATCTGGTCGATGAATGACCCGGTACCACCCGCACAGGTGCCGTTCATGCGCTGCTCGGGTGTAGGATGCAGATAGGTGATCTTCGCATCTTCCCCACCCAATTCGATAATTACATCGGCTTCCGGGTTGTGTTTCTGAATGGCTTTGGTCTCCGCAATAACTTCCTGTACGAAAGGAATGTCGAGCCATTCGGCCACGAGTACACCACCTGAACCGGTGATGCTTACCTGAATTTCGATATCCGGAAAGAGCTTCTCAACTTCATGGAAGGTTTCGAGCAAAATTCCCTTGATATCTGAATTATGTCTGCGATAGGTCTGGAACTCCAGATTGTCGCCCTGGTAAAGCACCAGTTTGATCGTCGTGGAGCCGATGTCTAAACCCATCCTCCAAGGCGTGTGTATATTAGATTGATTGAGCACTAGTTTTACCTCATGTATTGAAAACTTATAGTATAGCGAACAGATATAGTATACATAAATACGAGCTTGAATGAATTATAACAATTAATATTAGCAGTAAAGAAATTGGTCTGATAATGTGTGATTACTCGCACAGATTACGCAGAAGCTAACTTTGTTAGGCGAATATTAAGTTCATATAATATCATTTCAAATAGAACAAAGCTGAGTTCAGGTTGTCTTCACAAACCTGAAATCAGCTCCTTGACGTGCCGGGCACGGTTAAGAACGTATTTATTGTTGGTCTCCGAAGAGATTCAGACGGAAAAGTAAAGACTCATCGTCCGGATCATCACAGATAACGGATGCTTTGACCAGCTTACCGCCCTCGATCAGCTTGACGAGACCTGTGATCTGACTGAGCTTACTCTTCAGGTTGAAACGGTCACCTTCATCGGTCACCAGCCAAACGTTGCCTTTGCACTGGTCCAGTGCGTTCATGAACTTCTGCACATCCACGTCATGCATATCAAACTGTCTGAATGCGCGTTTCTGCCCATCTTCATGTTGTGTCATATTAACCTCCTTGGAATCACCGTCTTTAAGACGTGTTCTGACTTGCTTATTCTATCACTTTGGCCTTTTCGGGTCTATCGTCCTTTGCTGCCAGGCCAAATACAGAAGAATCAGTAAAAACACAAAGAGTAACTCGATCCCTAAGAGAAGAAAAAACAGGTCGAAGTCATTCCTGCTGATTAGCAAAGTCAAGAGGACGAGTGCGGTCATCAGTAACGCGACTTTGAGAAAACGTCCGCCGGTACTCCGACTGAACGCTTGCCACATCACGGCGGAATTCTGCTTTGATTTCGCCTTCCTGGCCGGTGCTTTCTTCCTAGTGGTAGTCTTTCTCTGTGCCATGATTCACCTTTCTGTAATTGCTATTTATGATACCATGAACGGACATAAATTTTGGGAGCAGGTATATATTTCATGGGCTTGGATGGAATTTCTCTGAATCGACTGGCCAAAGAACTGGATCAGACCCTTTCTGACCGCACCATAGACAAAATCCAGCAGCCGGGTCGCTTCGATCTCCAGCTCACGTTTCATGCGCCCGGGGGCCCGCGCATACTCCTTTCAGCTAATCCCAACTACCCCATAGCCGTACTGACGAAGGAACGTTTCACGAACCCGGATATCGCCCCGATGTTCTGTATGCTCCTGAGAAAACATCTTGCCGGAGCGAAACTCCTCTCTGTCGAGGCCCCGAACTATGAACGACTCCTACGTTTGAGCTTCCAGGCACGCAATGAACTGGGTGATCTCAGTACGAAATCATTGATCGTCGAATTACAAGGCCGTCACAGCAACATTATTCTCCTGAATGAGTCGGACATCATTCTCGATGCGCTTAAGCATGTTGATATGTCGACCTCGCGTTACCGCGAAGTCCTCCCCGCCAGGCCCTATGTACTCCCGCCTGCGCAGAGTAAGCCCTCACCCCACGGACGATTAGAGGACCTTAGAGCCCAATCAGCCGCTGAGGTCT
>CAZJTS010000244.1:0-3036 GCA_964548975.1 uncultured Fastidiosipila sp. | reverse complement strand
AGAAGCGATCTTCGTGATGACGAGCGAGCGGGCTTATCATCAGGATATTCGTCCTTTGCGTATCCTGATTCTGAACCTGATGCCGAATAAACCGGAGACGGAGGCGCAGTTTTTTCGTCTGCTCGGGAATTCGCCGTTGCAGGTGGAGGCGCACCTGCTCTACACGGCGTCCTATCAGCCGAAGCATACGTCGATGAAGTATCTGGGGCGTTTCTACAAGACGTTCGAGCATATTGAGCACATGTACTTCGACGGGATGATCGTCACGGGCGCGCCGGTGGAGCTGATGGAATTCGAAGATGTGCATTACTGGCGGGAGCTGTGCAGGATCATGGAGTGGAGCAAGACGCATGTTTTCTCCAGCATGTATGTCTGCTGGGGGGCGCAGGCGGGGCTGAAATACTTCTATGATGTGCCGAAGTACCGGCTGGCGCAGAAGTGTTTCGGTGTCTTCCGCCACCACCTGGTGTGTGAACCGGAAGAGGAGTTGTTCCGGGGCTTCGATGATGTGTTCTATGCGCCGCATTCGCGCCATACGGAGACTAGAACGGATGATTTGCACCGGCCGGATCTGGAGATCCTGGCGGTGTCGCAGGAGGCCGGGGTTTTGGCCGTCAGAGACACGACAGAGAGACGCTTCTTCGTGACTGGGCATGTCGAGTACGATCCGCAGACCTTGCAAAGAGAGTATGAACGGGACATTGCCAGGGGGCTAGATATCGCGGTGCCGGCGAATTATTTCGAGGATAACGATCCGGCGAAACCGGTGGTCGTGCGTTGGCGATCCTCGGCGAATCTCCTGTTCCTGAATTGGCTCAACTATTATGTTTATCAGCAGACGCCCTATGATCTCGAGGGGATCGGCAGAAGGGTCTGATGTTTCGGTGATGTTTCGGGGTAACACGAGTTACTAAGGCCATGAACCTTGCTTTGCTATACTTCAATCCAGTAATTGATGCGTATTTAACTTCCATTTATGAAGTAGCTATATAAGGGAGGCTGCCGATGGCACTGGTATTAACTTCGGAGAATTTTGAGGCGGAAGTCTTACAGGAAGACTCGCTGGTTCTGGTAGATTTTTGGGCGGAATGGTGTGGACCCTGTCGTTCCATCGCGCCGTTGATCGACCAGCTGGACGAGGAATTCAGCGACCGGATCACTGTGGGCAAAGTCAATGTTGACGAGGAACAGCTGATCGCTGAGGAGTATCACGTGTCCAGTATTCCGACGATTTTTATCTTCAAGGACGGGGTCGTCGTCGAGCGCCTGATCGGTGCCCACTCATATCTGGATTATATTGATACGATTAATAAGTATCTTTGATTTCGAGTTGAATGATGCCTTGCGCCTGCCCCGAAAAGGGCAGGTTTTTTCTTGCCCGGAAGACTTGTGCTAAGCTCATGACATAGGGAGGGTTCGAAGCGATGATTAGACTATTGACACGCGATGCTCAAAAAGCTCTGGATCAGTATTTGATTGCCAGAGGGATCCCGCTGATGCTGTTGATGGAGGCGGCGGGGGCGGCTTTGGCCGACGTGGTTCTGCAAAAATTGGATGCTCTAGGCTCGGTCGATCTGCTGGCGGGCCCGGGAATGAACGGGGGCGACCTTTATGTCGCGGCGCGGAAACTCGTTGTTCGGGGTGTGAAGGCGCGGGTTTGGGAGGTCGAGGCGAATGCTTCACTGACCGAAGGGCTGGTATTTGAGATGCGACAGGCGGCTTTGGCGTGTGGGGTCAGATGCGAGAAGCTTGGCTATGACGTGGCTGGTGACCTTCTGGTCGACGGACTCCTCGGCGCAGGGTTTCAGCCCGAGCGGGCGCTCTCGGCAGAGTTGGAACTCGGGCTGCGACTGTTGGAAGCGGGCAAGGCGCGTGGCGCGAGATTGATCGCCTGTGATCTGCCTTCCGGGATTGGCGCGGATGAGGGATTTGTCCATCCGTTGGCGGTCAGGGCAGATGCGACGGTTACCTTTCTGACGCCGAAGATCGGCCAAATGATGTCGCCCGCCTGTCAGTACAACGGTGAGCTGATCTGCCACGGACTGGAGCTGCCGGCGCGGCTGCTCGAGGAATTCTGGGAGCAGTACGAGGAAACAGGGTCCGTGTCGGTGTGGTCGGAGGCGGATTCTCGCCACTCGCTATCTGCTTACAAAAGCTCCAACCACAAAGGTGATCAGGGTTATCTGCTAGTCGTCGCGGGCTCGGCCGGTATGGCTGGCGCGGCTCGGCTCGCGGGTGAAGCGGCTCAGCGCTCCGGTACCGGGATTGTTCACCTCGTTTGTGATCAGGGGGTTTATCCGGAGATTTTTCAGGCGTTGCCTTCGGCGCTTTATTCTGTGCCGGAGTCAGAGGCTGAGGAGGACTGGCTGGAGGCGATGCGACGCAATCAGGCGAAAGCCACAGCGGTTTTGCTGGGGCCGGGCCTGGGCAGAAGTGAGAGAACCGGAGCTCTGGTTCGGGAGGCACTCAGTTGGGAGCAGCCTCTGGTGCTCGATGCTGACGCACTGAACCTCCTGGCGGAGCATGAGGATTTGCGCGCCTTGCTGCATGACCGTCAATCGCAGGGGCGCTCTACCGTACTGACACCCCACGGCGGGGAGGCGGCGCGTTTGGCCAATGGCTTCGGCCTCGCGGACTGGCAGGATTTGAGTCGGCTCGGGCAGGCCCGGGCTTTGGCCGAGGCAACACAGTGCCTGTTCGTATTGAAGGGTGAAGCGACCCTGGTGGCTTCACCGGACGGCCGGGTCACGGTCAATCCCACGGGTGGTCCTGCCCTGGCCAAAGGCGGGTCCGGCGACGTACTCGCAGGCCTGACGGGCGGTCTGGTCGCACAGCGATTGCCGTTCCGGGCGGCAGTTGCCGGTGCCGTGTTCTGGCATGGTGGAGCGGCTGATGTGGCTGCTGTGCACCTGGGCTGGCGGAGTACTACGCCCTTGGAAGTTCTGGAATACCTGCCCTCAGTACGAGATCTCCCGTAGATTTGCTATACTCTGTAGAGCGATATTTCGCGCGGAGTGTCTTCTAATGCTGGAACAG
>CAZJTS010000243.1:0-3048 GCA_964548975.1 uncultured Fastidiosipila sp. | reverse complement strand
GTTCAGCATAACCTGAAATCGAGACCACAAGGTTTAAGGGTTCAGCATAACCTGAAATCGAGACCACAAGGTTAAGGGCTCAGTATAACCTGAAATCAAGACCACAAGGATTTAAGTCACCGAGAACTCAACTAGCGCCGCCGTCTTTGGCCGGGTAAGCGGCGGCCGCCGTTTCGTAGTTTGCTGACTTTGGCGGGTGGGGTCTCGGTTTTGGCCGAGGTAGCTTGCTCGAGGGGAGCGATCAGGGACTTCCAGCGGTGCTCGTCGACGACGGGGATGCGCTGGCCGATGAAGCGTTGGATGTCGCTGAGCTGGGCGCGCTCGTCGATGTCGCAGAAGGAGATGGCGATGCCGCCTTTGCCGGCGCGACCGGTGCGGCCGATGCGGTGGACGTAGGATTCGGGGACGTCGGGCAGATCGAAATTGATTACGTGCGAAAGGTCGTCGATGTCGAGGCCGCGGGCGGCGATGTCGGTAGCGACGAGGACGCGGACCTGGCGTTTCTTGAACGCATTGAGGGCGCGGACGCGGGCGTTCTGGGATTTGTTGCCGTGGATGGCGATGGCCTGAATGCCGTTGCGGGTGAGGTCTCGCACCACGCGGTCGGCGCCGTGTTTCGTGCGCGTGAAAACGAGTGCGGACTCGACGTCCATCTCAGTGAGAAGGTCGCGGAGCAGATTGCGCTTATTGATCTTATCGACATAGTAGACACTCTGCTCGATCGCTTCAACGGTCGTTACCTCCGGCGCAATTGTGATGCGTACGGGGTCCTGGACAAGTGAGGAAGCCAGATCCGTGACCTGGCGGGGGAGGGTAGCGGAGAAGAACAGGGTTTGCTTTTTCTCCGGGGTGTAGCGGAGGATGCGCCTCACATCATGGATGAAGCCCATGTCGAGCATGCGGTCGGCCTCGTCGAGGATGAGGATGTCGATGTGGCCGATGTCGATCAGCTTTTGGCCGATGAGGTCCAGCAGGCGGCCGGGGGTGGCGATGAGGATGTCGACGTTTTTGGCCAGATCAATCTCCTGCTGACGCTGCGAAACGCCGCCGAAAATCACGGCTGTGCGCAACGGGAGCGCCTTACCGTAAATGCGATAATTCTCGTAGATCTGCAAGGCGAGCTCGCGCGTCGGAGTGAGGACGAGAGCGCGGATTGTGTGTTTACCGGATTTCGCCTTCGGCTTAGCGGCTTTGCCGCGCGGCTGGCGTGGACGAGCCTGGTGCTTACCTACTTCGATTTTCGAGGTTTGGGGGGCGGTTGGGGTCTCGGTGTATGTTTCAACGTTCAGCAGCTGGAGCGTGGGAATCGCGAAGGCGGCGGTTTTGCCGGTGCCCGTCTGGGCGGAGGCAAGGACATCGCGCCCGGCCATTATTGCGGGGATCGCTTCGGACTGAATCGGCGTCGGCTCTTCGTAGTCAATACGAGTCAATTCCTGAAGAATTTCAGGAATGATCTTAAGGTCTTTAAATGTCATGGGTCTCCTAACGTTGTGGCCAAAGCCAAGTAACTGCACTATACCACGTTTGCTATGGGCTGCGAAGAGCGGGGGCTGTAGTTCCCATAATAATGTGGTCGCAACTTCAAGTTATGCGCAGTTGAGGTGGGGAGCTTTATGTATCAAATTACTTTGGCCAAAATCCCGAGTTTGGTGAGATGCAAGAAAGACCTTCGCATAAGCTGAAATCGAGACCACATAGTAGGGGAAGTAGGGAGCTCACTCAAACTCCGCCACAATCCTGCTCATCGCTTTGTACCCCGGCATCTGGATGATGCGGGTGATCTGGCCCGGAACGCCGGGGACGTCGAAGTCGCTGTCCTGGGAGGTGGAGCCGTAGATGCCGGTGCGGAAGCCGTGTTGTTCCCAGGCGAGTTTTTGGAGGCGCTCGTCCTTCAGGGCTTGCATGAGGCGCTCACCGTCAGCGTCGAGGGCAATGAAGATGTGTGAAGACCAGACGGTGGGTTCGGGGTACATGATGACGATGTCGGATTTGACGTTCTGCCATTCGGTGGGCTCCATTTTGGAGAACTCCAGGAGCTGGTTTTCGTAACCGGCGACGATGGGTTTGTTGCCCATGCCGGTTTTGAGGAAGAGGCTGAAGAGGTCGGAGGAGGAGGTTTCCATGTAGCCGATTTTGTCGAAGATGCGGGTGAGGTCGGGAAGGATGGCGGGGACCTGGGCTTCGGTGACGGAGGCTTGGCCGTTCAGCATGTTGGCCACGAGGCCGGAGAACATGTTGCCGGAGTTGGATTTGGCCGGGTCGGTGGTATGGATGCTGATGGCGCCGTAGAGGTCGGTGAGGCCGATGTCGGCCCAGGTGCGGTTTTCCTGCATGGCTTTGACGAGCGCGGGGAGGTCGACGATGTAGACGTCACCGTCTTTTTTGGCCAAAGACGCCGCCACGAGCCCCTCCGCGACATAACTACGGGAGTAGAGCACGATGGGGGTGTTGAAAATATTGTCGTCCTTGTAGGTGCTGCCGACGGTGTCGAGGTAGAGCTCGAGCGCGGTCTGACTGGAGGGCCAGAGGAACTGGCGGCTGTCGAGGTCCTGGGCGCGCACCATGTCGAGGGAGCCGGCTTTGTGGATGTCGAGCGTGATGCCGAAGTCTTTCTCCAGGATTTGCTGGACTTCCGGGTCCTCGAGGAAGTTGATCTTTTCGCCGCCGACATAGCCGGAGAGGCGGACGGCCTGGGGACGGCGGCCGCGCAGAACGGCGTAAGCGATAGCGGTGCCGATCACCGCTACGAGGATCAGCAGGCCGAGGAGCATGGTGCGTTTATTCTTGTTCATCGATAAGGCCTCCTTCCGACTTCAGGTTCATTTCGAGGACTTTGATGTCGGATTCTATGTCCAGAATGTCGTTATGCATGAGATTGGTGAATTGTGTGTCGAACGCCTCGTTGAGAATCGGCATGGCACGTTCCGTGGCCTGGGTAACCTTTTTCACTTCGGAGGTGCGCAGACCAGAATTCTGGAACGGCAGGTATTTCTCGAGGATGTCGACGGCGGTATTGAGGTAATAATTCAGGAAACGGCGGGCGCCGGG
>CAZJTS010000242.1:0-3077 GCA_964548975.1 uncultured Fastidiosipila sp. | reverse complement strand
GACCTATAACGACGCCTATTACAACCAGGATCAACCATTAGTTGAAGATCACGTGTATGATGCCTTACTGGCAGAACTTCAGGAACTGGAGCTGGCACACCCCGAATGGATTACGCCTGACTCGCCGACACAGGTTGTGGGCGGGTCTGCTTCACCGACTTTTTCGAAAGTGGAACACGAAGTCCGCATGGAAAGTTTGCAGGATGTCTTTTCGTTAGCAGAACTTGAAACCTATCTGACGCGTACAGAAGCGAATTTTCCGGAAAAGCCTGAATGGATCGTGGAACAGAAGATCGACGGTCTGTCGGTCTCTCTCGAATACCGGAACGGTCAGTACTATCGCGGCTCCACACGCGGCGACGGGACGGTGGGAGAGGATATTACCCGTAATCTGGCTACCTTAGCTCAGGTGCCTAAGCGCTTGGCCAAAGACCGGCCCGCCCGTCTCATCGTGCGCGGCGAGGTCTACATGACCTACGATAGCTTCTCTCGTCTGAATCAGCAACAAGAAGAACTCGAACAAAGAAGTTTCGCCAACCCGCGGAATGCGGCTGCAGGTTCCCTCAGACAACTAGATAGTCGCATCACAGCCGTAAGAGATCTATCGCTTTTCTGCTTCAACGTCCAGCTTATCGAAGGGATGGAGCTGGATTCGCATCGGGAGAGTTTAGTGTTCCTGCAAGAAAACGGCTTCCCTGTCATTCCGTTCTCCAAACCTATGACTGAGAATGAAGAGATTATTACCGCGGTTGAGAGTATCGGCTCACACCGGGGAGCTCTGGACTATGGTATCGACGGTGCTGTGGTCAAACTCAATGACTTTGCGCTCAGGGAAGCACTAGGATCGACCAGCAAATTTCCTCGCTGGGCGGCTGCCTATAAATATTCACCCGAGCAGTCACTTACGCGTATCTTAGATATCACAGTACAGGTGGGACGCAGCGGAAAGATAACACCCTTGGCTCTGCTGGACCCGGTGACAGTTGCCGGTTCCACCATTAGTCGCGCCACTTTACATAACGAAGATTTCATCCGGGATCGCGATATCCGGATCGGCGATGAAGTGCTGATTCAAAAAGCGGGGGACGTCATCCCCGAAGTCGTCAGCGTGAATCTGAGTGCCCGCCCGGCGAATACGCAAGTGTACAGCATGCCGACCGCCTGCCCCGCATGCGGCTCAGAAGTCGTGCGCCGCGAAGGTGAAGCCGCAAGTTACTGTACCGGGGTGGATTGTCCTGCCCAGCGTCTGAGACGTCTCATCCATTTTACTTCTAGAAACTGCATGAATATCGAAGGCTTAGGTCCTGCCAACTTACGTTTCCTGCTAGAAGAAGGCTTCATCACACGCGTCAGCGACTTATACCGTTTAGAAAGTAAACGTGACGCACTGGAGCAGATTCCCGGCTGGGGCAAACGCTCCGTCGAGAAGCTTCTGGAAGCGATCGAAGCCTCTAAGCAAAATCCCCTGGAGCGTCTCTTGGCCGCGCTGGGCATCCCTCAGATCGGTACAGCCGCAGCCCGTGTATTAGCTGCGGGCTTCCCGGATCTTGCTTCTTTGGCCAACGCCTCGGTCGCAGAGCTTGTGACCTTACAGGACATCGGCGAGACCACGGCGGAATCTATCCGCAAATTCTTTATGAGTGAGAAAAATCTGGAGTTGATCCAGGAGCTCAAGGAATTAGGTTTGAATACCGGCTCGAATCTTTATAGAGCAGCCAGCGCCCCCGCCCCCTGGGAAGGACTGCGTCTGGTCGTTACAGGAACGCTCACGACAATGACCCGGGAGGAAGCGGAGGAGACCATCAGGGCGCTAGGCGCTCAAGCTCAGGGCTCCGTATCGGCCAAAACCTCTTATGTGGTGGTCGGTGAAAAGGCTGGCAGTAAAGCAACTAAAGCCGAACAGCTCGGTATCCCCATCCTGGATGAGGCAGCCTTTCTGGAGGCAATCAATGATCCCGCGAGGCTCGTGCCGGAGGCAAAGTAATGGTCTATTTCATTATTATTACTGTCGTCACCTGTGCTTTGGCCTTAGTATTATTTCTATTGTTCCTGCGCTCCTTCAATATCTACCTGAAGAAGACCTGGAAAAAAGCCTGGCATTACTTTCAGCCGACGATCTTCGCACTGCTCTTGCTGATCCTCCTGGCTTTCGTCGTGGCACCCCGACTCTTCGACAGTCTGGATATGGCGCGCGGCCAATATGAGGTTGTGAATGCCAAGGTCGTTGAGATCCGCTTGCCTCAGACCGTTGTTCTGGAAAACGGCGACGAATTCACCTATAGCCGTCTCGAAGAACAGCTCACGGAGAATACGACATATTCGATAAAAATCGCCCCGCGCACAGAATTTGCGATCTCCTTCGAAGTAATCGAGAACTGATATGAGCCTAAGAAAAATATTCAACAGAATTCTTCTCTTACTGCTCTTGCTCATTGTGCTGGGAAGCGCCTACCTGCTCGTGCGCTCTAGGAATCAGAATTCGCAGATTAATTCATTACTTGAAGCGGCTCAAGCCGAACTCAATGCCGGAGACTACAGCGAGGCAGAGGCGATTTACGATAATGTCCTCAATCTGGATGAACAGAATTTACAGGCTCTGGAAGGTCGTGCCAGGGTCAGTTTGGCCAAAGACGAGCTCACCGAAGCGGCCATGTTCCTCGAACAGATGGAGGAGCGCGGTGTCCAAAGTCCGGAATATCGCTCCATTCTCTATGCTTACTCACTGAAGACAGCAGATTATGCGCTGGCCGAAAGTGTACTCGCTTCTCTGGATGATTACCGACCCTCAGCCGAGGAATATGCCCAGATCGCAGGAGGACTTCTGGAATCAGATTATCTGCCCAAGGCCATAACAACCGTTGAACAGGGACGGGCGATTTATCCTTCCCATGTCACTCTGAGGAATCTGGCGTTTCGCGTTTATCAGCAAGCGGGCGACACCGAGAAACTCGTCCAGGTCTATGAAGAAGGAGTAGACCTCTCCGGATTTGCAGAGATGAATGAAGTAGCGGATGCTTATCTGGGACTTGAACTCCCGGCCAAAGCGGAGTCACTCTGGGAACAGTCCCTGCTCCTGG
>CAZJTS010000241.1:0-3085 GCA_964548975.1 uncultured Fastidiosipila sp. | reverse complement strand
TGACTATACTATCAGCGCCTTTTCGTCCTGTCAACAACTTTTTCTAAAGATTTTGCTTCCTTAGCTACCCTGCCGGGCGTTCCAAGGATGTCTATCATAACACAAAACACTTACTTCGGACTGTAACTTATCGCCGGATCAGCCAGGGCTTACAGCCGAGCTGGTCGCAAGCGACGTTTTTATAGGCGACTCCGGATCTCATTCCCCGAAAGGACTGGCGTCCGGCGGAGCCATGTACATGCCCGTAGTAACAGCTTTCTACCGCATAACTTTCTAAGAGCTCTGTAAAGACACTTGGCGCACCCTCCCGATTCAACGGAGGAAAATGCATAACACCGATGAAGGGGATGCTGCTGTCCTCACGTAGGCGCTTAGCTTCCCGTAGGGACAGGAGAAGTCTCTCCCGCTCCCTATGCAGGATTTTCAGATCGCCAGCCGTGAATTCCTCATCCGACGGCAGCTTCCATCCGCGACTGCCGACCAGAAGGATCGGCGAGCTCGCCTCATCCAGAAGGATGGCTTCGTTCTGAAATAAACGCAAGGACAGTAGGCGCTCTTCTTCCAGGAAACGTTCTACCTTACTTCTTGTACTCCACCAGTAATCGTGGTTGCCTCGCAAGAGGATTTTTCGGGCACCAGGCAGCGCATCCAGAAAGGCTAAATCCGCTTTTGCTTCCGCCAGCGTCAAGGCCCAGGAGATATCCCCGGCAATAATGACACAGTCTTCGGCCGAGACCATGCTTTCCCAATGCTGGCGAAGTCGCTCCTGGTGATTCTCCCAGTCGGAGCCAAAGATATCCATTGGCTTATCCGCTGTCATAGATAGATGTGTATCACCAATCACCCAGATCGCCATCCTCAGCCCTCCCGATGAAAGTGGTCGAACACCGCCTGGGCAGAACGCTTGCCGACAGACGGGGCTTTGGCCAGAATGTCATCCACCGATGCCTGACTTAATTCCTTCATCGTCCGGAACGCCTGGAGTAACGCCTTGCGCTTCGCCGGACCGATCCCTGGAATCTCTTCGAGTTTGTAGCGCGTCTGCCGCTTCTTATTGAGATTCGTATTCGCTTTCCCGGCCAGGCGGTGCGTTTCGTTCTGGATGGCAGACAGCAAACGAAGCAGCGCGAGCTTCTGTTCTCGCTCTGTGCTGGGGTCTTCGGAGAACCAGGCAACAGCAGCTGCCACATCCGGGCGATCGGCCTGCCCGGTCGATCGTTCCCCGGTAAGGAGGCCCAGAGACTCGCCCAGCTCGATGGTCTGGCCGCTCGCCAGCACAAGGCCACGGGTACGGTGTCGCTTGTCTTTGACCATACCGGCCAGCGCAATCGTCTGTCCATGGGCTTCCAGCACCTGCGCCATCGCGTTCACATGACCGAAACCGCCATCGACCAGAATCAGATCGGGGCGCAGACCGAATTGCTCATCACCCAGCCTCGCCAGGCGCCTATCCAGCGCCTGTCCCATAGCGGCATAGTCATCCTGCTCCTCCTGATTACGAATATGAAAGATCCTCGCCTGCCCCCGGCGCGCTTTGCCATTCTCGAATACGGCCATACCACAGGCAATATCCTCCTTACCGGTATTTGAAATATCGAACGCCTCGATTCTAGCCGGCGGATATTCCAGACCGACGAGTTCCGCCAGAAGTTGCAAGGCCTCATCGATCGCCTGCTGATTCGAGCCAGCGATCATCGTTCGTCTGCGCAATGCGTGCTGGGCGTTATCGGCCGCCATCTGGAGCACATCGCTCTTCTCCCCGCGCTGGGGGTAATGGATATGCACTTTATGCCCGGCGAGCATAGACAAGTGCTCGGCCAGACGGGCATCCTCCGGCTCGTTCCCTTCGGCCAAAACCCGGACCGATGTAAGAATCGTTCGAGGAATCATGGCTGCCGCAGGGTAGTATTGCTCGATAAACGCACGAAGAATCTCCGCATCACCGCTGGCCGGCGCATCGAGAAAATAGGTAGAGGTTCCGGTGATCTTGCCAGCACGCACCTCCAGCTTCAGCACACAGACCTCTGAATTGTTACGGGCCAGCCCTAGCGCATCGCCTTCAAAATTCGTATCGAGCACTGCGACTTGCTTCTCCAGCAAGCGATCCAGTGTGCGAATGCGGTCACGAATGACGGCGGCGCGCTCATAATCCAGCCGCGTGGCCGCCTCCGCCATTTCTTCTTTCAGGCGCTGCTGAATACCGGCGTAGCGCCCTTCCAGAAAATCGCATACTTGTTGTACCACCGCACGGTACGCTTCCGCAGAAACCGTACCGAGACAAGGCGCAATGCATTTGTTCATATAGTAATTGAGACAAGGGCGTTCTTTGCCGATATCCCTGGGGAAAACCCGTTTGCAGGTTTTCAGCGGGAACAGCTGATGAATTGTCCGGAGTGCCTGCCAGAGATCACCATTCAGATAAGGCCCATAGTAGCGGGCACCTTCCTTCTCATCCGGGCCGATCCGATAGGCTTTCATAATTCTCGGATACATGTCTTGCATCGTCACACGGATGTAGGGATAATCCCGATCGTCTTTAAGAAGAATATTATAGAAAGGGCGATAACGCTTGATGAGATTGGCTTCCAGCACCAGGGTTTCCAACTCATTCTGGCAGAGCAGATATGAATAGTCACGAATGTGCGAGATCATGGCCATGACTTTTTCGTTACCCACCGGGTTTGGCCCGAAGTAACTACGCAAGCGCTGTCGCAGATTGATGGCTTTTCCCACATAAATAACAGAGCCCGCGGCATCTTTCATCAGATAGACGCCGGGGCTCGTAGGGACTAAATCCAAACGTGCTTCAAAAGTATTTTCTGTGGCCAAGTATAGTTCTCCGAACCTCTAAAGGGAGATCAGGACAGGGTCGGATTCTCAAGATAGGTGGCCACTTGCTGCAGCGCTTCGTCTTCGTCCGGTCCTTCCGCAGTAACTTCGATCTGCGACTGATCCTGAATCCCCAGACTCATGACGCCCAGCAGGCTCTTTGCGTTCGCTCTTCTGTCTCCGCTCTGAATCCAGATATTCGAACGATAGGAAGATGCCTTCTGAATCAGCACTGCCACCGCCTTCATCTGCATAT
>CAZJTS010000240.1:1401-3117 GCA_964548975.1 uncultured Fastidiosipila sp. | reverse complement strand
GCAACCCCTAAACAACTCCAGTGAGACGCGGTCATGGACCACACCGATATTGGGAATAATCGATTCCAGTGGGAATACCGCCCGGTCCAAATCTTCCACGATGCGCTTAGTCACCTGTTTCGGAACCCCGTCCACAGTGGGTTCAATCGAACGAACCCTACCATCTTCGTGATAGGTCACCTCGTACAGGGAAGGCACGTAGATGCCCTGTAATTTGGCCGCTTCAATCAAAAACTCTTTACGACTCAGTTCACCGCTGATGCGTTTGTCTCTTAATAAGGCCAAAAGCTCCGGCAGCCCCTCCTCGCCCTCACCGATCTGGACGACATCGAAGAAGTCCGCCATCGGCTCGATGTTATAAACCACAGGTCCGCCGGCCAAAATAATCGGATCACTCTCGCCTCGCTCACTGCTGCGCAAAGGGATATTGCCCAAACGCAGCATGGCCAGAACAGTCGAGTAGGAAAGTTCATAAGATAATGTGAAGCCGATACAATCGAATTCAGCCAGGGGGCGTTTCGACTCGAGACTGAAGAGCGGAATGGCGTGCGCCTCCATCTTTTCTTTCATATCCACCCAGGGCGCGAAGACTCTCTCGCAGAGGAATTCATCTTGCTGATTGACAGCTTCGTAGAGAATTCTCAAGGCGAGATTCGACATGCCGATCTCGTAGATATCGGGGAAGCATAAGGCGAAACGCAACCGACGCTTTCCGTCGGCTGCGTTCTCACTCTTCACTATTTGATTGACTTCGCCGCCGACATATCGTCCCGGCAGATTAACGGAGCGTAAGAGCTCAGTACTCAAATGGATTTTGGTCATAGATCTCCTGTAGGTTTAAGAAAGTCGAGACTCCAGGGCCTCTTTCTCTTTCTCGAATCCCGGTTTACCCAGGAGGGCAAACATATTCTTCTTATAAGCTTCTACACCCGGCTGATCGAAGGGGTTAATGGCATTGAGATACCCACTCACCGCACAGGCACGTTCGAAGAAGTATACCAGCTCACCGAAGCTATGGGCTGTGAGCTGATCGACAGTGACGGCCAGATTCGGCACACCGCCATCCACATGAGCGAGCACGGTCCCTTGCATGGCTTTGTAGTTGACCTCATGCATGTCTTTACCGGCCAAATAATTGAGTCCGTCCAGATCCGCCTGATCCTCAGGGATAGTGAAAGACTTCTTCGCCTGGTCGAACCAGAGCACCGTTTCGAAAAGATTTCTCAGGCCTTCCTGAATGTACTGACCCATCGAATGTAGGTCTGTCGTATTATTGACCCCTGCCGGGAAAATGCCCTTCTGGTCTTTACCGTCGCTCTCGCCGTTCAATTGCTTCCACCACTCGGTCACATAATGTAAGGAAGGCTCGTAGTTCACCAGAATCTCTGTCGTGTAGCCTTTGCGATAGAGCGCTGCTCTGACAGCCGCATACTGATAAGCCGGATTCTCTGATAAAGATGCTTTGCTGAATGCCGCCTGTCCGGCTCTGGCCCCGGCCATCATGTCGGTGATGGAAATACCGGCAACGGCGATGGGTAAGAGACCAACAGCTGTTAGCACGGAATAGCGACCGCCGACATCATCCGGGACGACGAACGTTTCATAACCTTCCTGATCGGCAAGCGTTTTCAGCGCGCCTTTGGCTTTGTCCGTCGTCACGAAGATCCGTTTCAGCGATTCTTCCTTGCCATAACGTTCTTCGACATAGTTCTTCAG
>CAZJTS010000240.1:0-1391 GCA_964548975.1 uncultured Fastidiosipila sp. | reverse complement strand
GAACGCGGAAGGCGATGGCGGGGTCAGTTGTCGTACCGGATTTGGAAATGACATTGACACAGACGTCTTTGCCTTCGAGGACTTCCATGAGATCTGCCAGATAGGTCGGCGAGATCTGGTGTCCGGCAAAAATGACTTGCGGGGCGTTACGCTTGTCTTTGGCCAAAACATCCGCAAAATGATGACTCAACGCATCGATCGCGGCCTTCGCCCCCAGATAGGAGCCACCGATCCCAATACAGATGAACACATCACAGTTTTCTCTGATGTAAGAGGCGGCCTGCTCGATCCGGGAAAACTCTTCTTTATCATAGTTCTCCGGCAGATCCAGCCAACCCAGATAATCATTACCCGGACCGCTTCTGTCTTCAAGCATGGTGTGTGCTAGACCCACTTGGGCTTCGAGCATGGTGATCTCCTGTTCATTGACGAACGGGAGGGCGTTTTTGTACGAAAAATAAATCATTTGAAGGGCTCCTTCGGTAGTTTATTGGGAAATTACTTTCTCCATTTTACCTTAGAATCCGTATTTCTGCCGAATTCTCTCCCAGGACTGGGCGCCCGCTTTCTGATTCGCCTTGAAGTCTTCGGCAAGGAGATCCCGGGCATGATCCAGGGATTGCCCGGCAAGTTCCTCCTGAAGAAATTCCAGTAGCACAATATATTGTTCATCTTTCGAGAGCGAACGCAGGGACACGCCTTGACGGCGGCGGTAAGATGACGCCAGCCGGATCATGAGCGGATAGGGCTCAGCGTTCATTAGCGCTGGCAGCTCGGCCAAAAGCCGAGGCACGAGCCCTGTATTCAGGTAGCGATCGGTCATCTCAGCGGCTTCGGCCGCATCCAGAAGCTCTGTTGCGGACATCAGGTCCGTGCTGAGCACTTCATAGGGCGGCCTCGGATTATACCTGTAGCCGCGCCGCGCCGCTTCTGTCTTCATTGCAGTTCCCCGCAAAAGCTTCAACTGCCCGAGCTGCAGCATATCCGCACCGAGCTCCCAGCAATACTTATAGGACTCGGCCAGAAGCTCAGCCGTTTGCCCGGGCAAACCTGCGATCAGGTCGACGTGGATGTGCTGTTTTTTCGCTTGTACTAAGCGCTCCAAATAACGAAATGCATCACTGTTCAGAGGTATACGCCGCACATTCCTCACTACGTCCGGGTGAATACTCTGTATCCCGATCTCGAACTGGAAAAGATCTGCAGGGAGTTCAATTAAAAGCTCGACAGATGCCTCATCCAGTAGCGATGCCTCCAATTCAAAATGGAAACGGCAGCGCTTCTCCGGCGGAAACTCCACCAGTTTATCGGCAAGAAAGCGCCAAATTGCCCGAGCGCGGTCAGCCGGAAAATTGAAACTTCGATCCAAGAATTTGACCAACGTAAAACCG
>CAZJTS010000239.1:0-3155 GCA_964548975.1 uncultured Fastidiosipila sp. | reverse complement strand
TTCTGAATAGTACTAACGGGGATTTTTCACCCCTTCTAAGAGAACTGCTGACCTGATCAAGGGGTATTCAATGCTACAAGTCAAGAACCTTACAATCATCCAAACGCAGGATCAGCGGATCTTGCTGCCGAATCTCAGTTTCAGTGTGCGAAAAGGCCAGAGAATGGCGGTGATCGGCGCTGAAGGTGACGGCAAGTCCAGCCTCCTCAAGCTGATCTATAACCCTAAGTTGGTCGAGGATTATCTGAGTTGGGAAGGTGACATCAACTATTCGCCTTATCGCATTGCCTACCTTGCCCAGGAGACGCCGGAAGATATGCTGAAGCAGGACATTTCAGAGCTGTTCTGGGAACACAGCAATGATAGCGCGCTCTATACTTTGGCCGGTGAATTGGGACTGGATGCCGGATTATTGTTTGCGCCAAGGAAACTCGAAACCTGCTCCGGAGGAGAGCGGCTCAAGCTCAGGCTCTTGCTTCTTCTGTTGGACAAGCCGGATCTCTTACTGCTCGACGAGCCGGGCAACGATTTGGATCTGGAAGGTTTGGCCTGGCTTGAACAGTTCCTCAAGCAAGCCCCGGAAGCCATTCTCTATGTTTCGCATGATGAGGTTTTGCTCGCCAATACGGCGACCGCGATCTTGCACATCGAGCAGATCTGGCGCAGAACGGAGGCCAGAGTCAGCGTTTCGGGGCTCGGGTTCACCGAATACATGGAGCAGTTTCACCACAGTATTGAGCGTCAGAACAAGCTGGCCGCGAATGAGGAGAGGGCGTACCGCAAAAAGATGGAGCGTTTCTACGCCCTCCAGAACAAGATCGATCACGATCTGAATCAGGTGAGTCGCCAGGACCCTGCCACCGGCCGGATGCTCAAGAAAAAGATGCAATCCGTGAAGTCCATGGGCAGGCGTTTCGACCGGGAGCACGAGCGCCAGACACCCGAGACGGATCGCGAGGATGAGCCGGACTTCTTCCTCAGCGATTTGCCGACCGTCCCGAGCGAAAAGGAGATTATCCGTTTCGCAGCGCCGGAATTGAAGATCGGGTCGCGGGTTTTGGCCAAAGATATAGAGCTCACAGTCCGAGGGCCGGAACGCATCGGCATCACGGGCGCGAATGGTAGCGGCAAAACCACGCTCCTTCAGGCCATTTATGCCGAGCTTCGGGAGCGCAAGGATATCAGCGTGTTTTATATGCCCCAGAATTTCGACCAGGACGGGTTCCCTCTGGATTTCCTCGTGCCGGATGGGGCGATAGACCGGCTACAGGAGGCGTCTGATCTGCTTGGTGGGATGCATTTTGCCCGCGCGGAGGTGACCCGTCCCATAAGAGAGCTCTCCGGTGGCCAAAAAGTTAAACTCCTTTTCGCCAAGCTCCGTCTGGAACAACCCCACGTCCTTCTGCTTGATGAACCGACCCGCCATCTGTCGCCTTTAACGAATCCGGTTTTCCGCCGAAGTCTGGCGGACTTCGGCGGCACGATCATCAGCGTGTCGCACGATCGGCGCTATCTGAGCGAAGTCTGTAGCAGGGTACTGAGGTTCACGCCTGAGGGCTTGGTGGAAGAGGATCCGGCGCTCTATCAGCAATGAGTGCGAGTTTCGCCACACGCGTAAGCTTCTTGATCGCACGCTCCCGGCGCTGAGCTTCGCTTCTGCCCAGACAATTTTCGCTATAAACCAAAGCACAAGGCAGCCGACTCCTGGTGTACCTCGCGCCCTTACCGCTGTTGTGGACGGCCAGGCGTTTGGCCGAATCGCGGGCAATACCGGTGTACAGCGTCCCGTCGGCACAACGCAGGATATAAATCTGGTACTCAGGCATCCGCCACCTCGACGACTTCCACATGGTCCGCCAGCACTTTGAAGCGCACATTATACTCACCGAAGCGCATGCCATACACCCGCTCCGGATCCGCCTGATAAGCCGGCCGGGGGTCCAGGCTCAAGAGCTCAGTGATTTGAGGGATTTCAAGACTGTCTTTTGGCCAAAGCACAGGCAGTCTCCCCTCTCCCGGATCCGTGGTTGCGAACCCGGCTTTGGCCTCAGGAATACTATCCGCATAGGGTAGGTAGGGCTTGATATCGTAGATCGGGGTGCCGTCCAGCAGGTCTGCGCCCGAAACGGTCAGGACATTAGCGACCCTCTCGAGCTTGACGACCGACAGTCCCAGCCCGTTCGGCCTGAAGGGGGAGCGGGTCGCAAAGACACCCATGCGGTGATTCCCGTCGAGGCGCGGCGGGCGAACCATAGGCTGAAACTCGCCCTGGCGATGTTCGGAAAAGCCCCAGATCAGCCAAATGTGGCTGAAATCCTCCAGGCCCCGCAAGGCCTGCTCCGTGCGAAACACAGGTTCGAAGACAATCCGGCCGATCAGGCTGGGAGCAAGGCCCGCCTGACGGGGGATACCGAATTTTTCCGTAAGATCACCGTGGTAATGCGCAATCGGGGTGAGTGTCGTCATGGTTTCTTCCTTCCGTGATATTGATTAGAATAGCGGAGAGGAGGTACGGATGGCAAACTTAACGAAAATCCAGCCCAGACTTCAGACCCTTCCCAAATGCCCCGGCGTCTATCAGTTCATCGCCGGCGATGGGCAGGTCATCTACGTCGGCAAGTCCGTCTGCCTTAGAAACCGCGTGCGGTCCTACTTTGTCCCCTCACAGAAATGGGGAAAAGTCGCCTCCATGCTCCCTTTCATCGACGATATCGTCATCTTTCCTCAGGACACCCACCTCGAAGCGCGCCTGCTGGAATGCGAGCTGATCAAAACGCTCAGTCCTCTCTTCAACCGCCAGATGAAATCCGACGGCCGCTACGTCTATCTGGACCTGCCCCCCGATGCCCTCCCGCGCATCCGTCCGGAGCGCGGCACACACAGTCTCGGCCCTTTCCGCGGTAGCCACAATCTGAAATTTTTCCTCCAAAGCCTGGAGCGCCTCTACCCCTTGGAACTCACCGCTTCGAGAGTCAGTTTCAGCTATCACCCGCTGCCGCGTCGGCTTAATTCGGTTGAACTCCGGGACACTGCTAAGACTTTGGATCGCTGTTTCGCCGATGCTGCCATTCTGACTTCTTTTATCACCTCCGTCGAAGAAGCCATGGCTCAAGCCGCCGCCGACCTCCACTTCGAACAGGCGGTGTTCTATCGGG
>CAZJTS010000238.1:0-3200 GCA_964548975.1 uncultured Fastidiosipila sp. | reverse complement strand
GTTTAACTTACACTTCGTGTCTTGCTAGACTTGATTCATAATCCCTCGAAAATAGTAAACAGGGTTGAAGAAAGGCAGGAAGTTTAATGGACAGACCACATGTGAAACGAATCAGTAAGGCAGAATTCCCGGGAACGAAATACCCCTATCGCAAAGATATGGAGAAGCAGAGTCTCCAGGACCGCTTCTTGACTGCGACCATCGACTCAGATGCTGAGGTGGATATTTATCTCAAGAACGAAAGTGTTAGGCGTGGGCAGCTCATCGCCTACGATAACTGGAGTGTATTGCTTTATTCCGAAGGGAAACAGTATCTGCTGTTCAAGTCGGCAATTATGAGCATCATTCCCAACAAGAATCTACAACTCGAAAGTGACAGGCAGCTGCCATACGCCCACACCCGTGTGGCTGAACCCCCCGGACCCGCCTATAACTATGTTCCGGGGTATATGTGATCAGACCTCTTAGATTCTGGTACGAATCAGGCCTAGTACTTTACCGATGATTCGGCAATCTTCCGAAGTGAACGGAATAGGAGAGAAGAACTCATTCTCAGGGAAGAGATAGGCTTCACCATTCAGGAATCCGAAACGCTTGACGGTTGCCTCTTCGCCGATCAGGGCAACGACAATTTCATTCTTCTCCGCAGTCTGAGCGGGAGAGACGATGATCATATCGCCGCTGAAAATACCGGCATCAATCATGGAATCCCCTCGGACACGGAGGAGGAAGTTCTCGTCGCTAGAAGCAGGGAAGAGCTTCTCATCGATAGCGAAGCTGTACTCGATATTCTCTTGCGCCAGAATAGGCTGACCGGCTGTAACCATACCCACGAGTGGCCAGTTGACCGTTGGTGAACCGACGTACTCAGCTTCAGGCTCTTCGGTCAACGCTATAGCGCGGCGCTTACCATCCGCATAGGTGATGTGACCGTCTTCTTGCAGATCTTTCAAATACTGGTGAACGGTTGATGTAGATCTAAAGCCCAGAGAGGATCCGATATCTCTTACAGAAGGGGGATAGCCATGGTCCGTGATATAGCTCTCCAGAAAATCCAAAACCCGCTTCTTGTTGCGATCTCTCTTACTTTCCTTGGGTTGTGCTTTAGCCATAGGTTTTCTCCTTCGTTTATTGGAATCAGCATAGCATAAACTTTGGCCAAAATCAAACAAATGTTCTTATAATCATCAACTTTCTGAAGCACGTTTCTGTGGACTCATCCTTATGTTGTCAGTTCTTAAGAGATTCTTTATAATCTACACATAGTCAGAAAGAGGGGCAAGCAAGTTGACGGATAAGTTCAGCCAGGATCAGAGGCAGGATGATCAACAATACGCAAATCCTGCTTCATCGGCAAGAGAGCAGAACGTGAGACCGGGGGATCAGCCGTTGACTGTTAGACCTCGGCGTATTTCAGAACCCCGACCTGAAAGGCCTAGCCCCAAGCCTTCTAATGAGGCCGAGCAGATGTCTCAAACTGCGAGACGACCTGAGAGACAGGCTGTAGAACAGACCGGCGCAGTCAGGCCAATCACGAGAGCCACTCGTGAAACACCCCAGCAGATTTCATCCACGCAGCGCCTGAGACCACTTAGAGATCCTAATGATCCCGAGACACAGCGACCCAAACCCATCTCGAGAGTTCCTGATGAAACCCGACGTCAAATTCCCATTAAATTAGATAACGAACCGGAAGTCGTTAAGGTCACTTCAGATACCGAAGCCCCCAGTCTGAATTTTGGCCGTCGTCCGAATAATGATAAGCAACAAGTCAAGGTATCCGCCCAGAACCGCAATGCGGCAAGTATGGCGCCTATTTTCCGCAAGGAAGCTAGGATGACCGAAATTCCGGGCAGCCGCTCTTATCCATCGTTTCTCTACCGGATCAGTAGGCGTGGACCGTCCAAGCATTATCGCCTCAAGGGTTATGCAAATAAAGAGTATGTGAAGCAGAGAAGACGGCATGCGCAGAAAATCCAGAACCGAGCGAATATGTTCTTCTGGGTAATTATCGTAATTTTATTCCTGATCTTCTTTTACTGGCTGGATCCGATCGACCGAATTCAGGAGCTGATGCATCTGGTAGGCATGTAGTCTACTGGGGTTTTTCACCGGCCAAAGGGTTACTTTCCACAGCCTTATGAAGTGAGCTTTCATCGACGTGCGTGTAGATTTCTGTAGTGGCTACAGATTCATGCCCTAGAATTCGTTGAAGCATCCGAATATCCACCTGACCGTACTGGTACATCAGTGTAGCAGCCGTATGTCTGAGCTTGTGTGTGGAGTACTTCTTAGGGTCAATGCCTGCTTTTCTGAGATAGTTATGTATCATGCGCTGGACGCTGTTTCTGGCCAAACGATTGCCTTGGCGACTTATGAAAAGGGCTTTCTTGTCTTTGGGATGTTTGGGACGATCAGGTAAATAGTTCTCGATCGCGAGCTGGCAGGCTCGGTTCAGATAGATCGTCCGCTCCTTTCCGCCTTTACCGATAACTCTCAGTGTATCTTCTCTAATATCATCAAGATTGATTGAGCATAATTCAGCCAAGCGCATCCCGCAATTGAGAAAAAGTGTAATGATACAGTAATTTCTACTGGCGAAAGTATCATCTTCGGGATCGACGACCTGCAGGAGGTTCTTGCTGTCTTGCAAAGTCAGGTACTTCGGTTGTCGTTTGGGGATTTTGGGCGACTCCAATTCGTTGGTCGGGTCTTGTTGGAGATAGTTTCTTTTGGCCGTAACAAAATTGAAGAAGCTCCGCAAGGAAGAGACTTTACGCGCACGATTAGCGGCTGAGGCATTACGTTCACGCGTCAACCATGAGAGGAAAGCGTAAAAATCGGTCAGCTTGATTGTTCGAAGATAATTCTGATTGATCGTATCTAAACCGATCTCGGTCAGTTCAGTATCACGGCTGACCTCACCTCGCGACTGGCGTAAAAAGCGAAAGAAGAGCTGCATATCATAGCGATACTCTTTCACCGTCAGGTGAGAGCGGCCGAGAATGGCTTCCATATAGCCCAGATATTCTTCGAGAATGGGGAAGGTGTCGATGATTTCCTTTTCAGCCAACGAAATTTGCTCCTTAAAAGTTAATAGCTATTTAATTATACTCTATCCCGGTCGGCGTGCATAAGAACCGGAACCTCATTTGCAATGTGAATCCCCTCTTCCTACAGGGGATAAGTCATGCGAGCCA
>CAZJTS010000237.1:0-3222 GCA_964548975.1 uncultured Fastidiosipila sp. | reverse complement strand
GACCACCGCGAAGTCGAGCAGCAGCTCGCAGGTCCCGGGGCAGGCCAGCATCACGTCGGTGGTGACGGGGTTCTCCCAGTACCAACCGGTTGCGGCCGCGTTGCACTGGTCCTCGCTTTCCACGCGGGGGAACGAGGTCAAGAGCCCGTCGGCGTCGATGAGCAGCTCGATGTAGTCGGGGTGCGTCTCCGCGGCATAGTAATGGCAAGCCGGGCAACCGCCACAAGCCCCCGCTTGCGTGGGGGCACTGCATAACCAGGCTGCGGCCAATGCTCCGGCCCAGGTCTTCTTGCCGCTGCCGGCGGGTCCCGATAATACGACTGTCTGCGTACGGGCTTCCCGCACCAGAGTCGCCAGTTTCGATCGGAGAACCTCCGGCCCGGCCAGGTCTATAAACTTGCTACATTTTCTCAAAATACTCTACGTTTGTGATAAAGACCGTCGCGCCGCCGATATTCACCTCTACAGGGAAGGGAACATACGAACCGCCGGCGGCTGAAGGTGTAACATTCGTGTTCACCGCAGCCTTACGAGCGCTGGAGAACTTACGAATAATGTCCAAAGCCTGCTTGACTTCCTCGTCCTCAACAACCGTCATCAAGGTGGTGTTGCCGGAACGGAGAAAACCACCCGAAGAATTGAGCTTCGTCACTCGGAAACCCGCCTTGTTCAACTCCGCCATCACGCGAGGGCTATCCTCATCGTGCACGATCGAATAAATCAGTTTCATGCTATTTGCCTCCCCTATGCTTCTGTACTAAAGGTGTCAATGTCTGCTGTATCTCATACCATACGCTCAGAGGGTCTCCCCCTGCATCAATTGTCACAATCCGTTCTAACTCTGCAGCCAGTCGCAAATACTCGGCCCGCACCGCCCGCTTAAAGATCATATCTTCCCGCTCGATCCGGTCCGCTTCATTCCCGAGCGACTCTTCCCGACGCGCTCGCCGCTCAGAAGCGACATCCGGGTCCAGATCCAGATAGAGTGTGCAATCCGGCTCCAGTCCTCCTGTCGCCAGAAGAATGCTCTGCTGAACCATGTCCCGGTCAAGCCCCCTGCCTCCGGCCTGATAGGCCAGGGTAGAGTCGAAAAACCTGTCGCAAAGAATCCATTTGCCCTCGGCCAGTGCCGGCTCGATGACCTCACGGACCAGTTGAGCACGGGCAGCGGCGAAAAGGAGCAGCTCCGTCATCGCCTTCATCTCTGCATTATTCTGTCCAAGCAGAATGCCGCGTATCTGTTCGCCTATTGAAGTGCCTCCCGGCTCCCTCAGTAGAATCAGCTCAATGCCCTCCGTCTCCATGTACGAACAGATGTGATCGATCTGCGTGCCCTTGCCCGCGCCATCAATCCCTTCTATTGTAATGAAAAGACCTCTTGCCTTCATGCGCCATCCTTTTCTCTACACTTGTGGTCTTATTATACATGAAAATCCGGTAATGGCTTCAGCTTTTCGTAAAGAGAGTCATCCCGGACCAGCCCACTGATGCCTCCGCAAAACAAATAGAACTTAGTCTTCATCTTCACGAAAGTCATTGAGGTCTATATCCAGACGTTGCGTAGGCGCGTAGCTCTCAACCTGAACGAGGCACTGGCAGCGCGGATGCGTCAGCTTGACCCTCTCATTGATGCGTTTTTTTATCTCCATGCTGCTCATGGCCAAATTTTCGGGCTTGACACAATCAAAAACCAAACGGGTTTGGCCGGCCTCTCGAAAGATCTTGAGGTCATGGATACTCAGCTCCGGGTCGATCAACTGTACTTCCGCAGTCAGCCACTGCCGAATCTGAACATCCGTATCAGAATGGAAAGGGATAGGGTCGTAATGCACCGTCAGCTGGAGACCTTCATCTTCTCTGAAATCCTGCTCGATTCTGTCAATCAGCTCATGAGCCAGCAAGCCATCCGTATCAGCATCCATTTCGACATGTACACTCGCGAATTTGCGCGCCGGACCATAGTCATGGACCATGAGGTCATGCGTCCCCAGCACACCCGGGTAACTAAGCACCTTGTCGCGAATCCTGGTAATGTATTCCGTATCAGGTGCTTTGCCCAGCAAGGGGTCAATGGTCGTGCGGACGATGCCAAAGCCATTAATCACAATGAAAACCGCCACCACAAGACCCATCCAGCCATCCAGATTGACACTCGTGAACTTCGTAATCAGCGCGGCCAAAAGCACCGCCCCCGTAGCAATCACATCGTTGCGGCTGTCAGCGCCAGTTGCCAGCAAAGTCTGTGAATTGATGGTATTGCCAATGCGCCGATAAAAGAACATCATCCAAAATTTAAGGCCAATTGAAGCAAGCAAGACAATAACCGAGACCAGCGAATAATCGACCTCGACCGGATGCAAAATCCTGTCCAGACTGCTCTTAAAGATCTCCACACCGATCACCATGATCAAGACGGCGACAAAAAGCCCTGCCAGGTACTCATAACGGCCGTGCCCATAAGGGTGGTCCTTGTCAGCCGGGCGGCTGGCTAGCTTGAAGCCAAAAAAGCTCACAATACTCGAAGAAGAGTCCGACAGGTTATTCACAGCATCAGCCGTAATAGACACGGATTGAGTCAGCAGACCCACCAGTAGTTTGCCCGCGAACAGCAATACATTGCAGATGATGCCGACTACACTCGCGGTGTTGCCGTAGGTGGTACGGACTCCCGGGTGATCGACATTCTGATAGTCCTTGATAAATTTTCTGATGATAAAGTCGGTCATAGCTCATCCCTTCCCGCCGCAGTTGGGCCGGCGAATTATGCTGATTATACACGCACACGGGCGGTTGCTGTTAGCAAACCTTTCATCCTCGTGATTTGGTATAGTGGGACTTGGCTGCGATTCTGGCCAAAAACTACGTTTATCTGGCCTCGGTGCTCCGATAAACGTCAAACTTGTCCACCGCGCCCCCAGATCTGGACAAAATTTGCGAAAGTGTGTGCCCGGTGCTTGGAATATCGAAAATTCTGTCCACCCGACCCCCGAATCGTGGCAAAATCCCGAGTTGTGTGTGCCTTCCGCTTGGATAACTCGGTTATTTGTCCCCAGAAGCCCAAATCGTGGCAAATTTCCGAGTTGTGCAGCCACTCCGCTTGGATAACTCGGATTTTTGTCCCCGGAACCCCAAATCGTGGCAAATTTCCGAGTTGTGCGGCCACTCCTCTTGGATAAGTCGGATATTTGCCCCCAGAAGCCCGAATCGTGGCAAAAAACCGAG
>CAZJTS010000236.1:0-3240 GCA_964548975.1 uncultured Fastidiosipila sp. | reverse complement strand
TCATCATCCGACTCCTCGCCGAGTTCCGCCATCAGCAACATATCTTCATGCTGCTGAGCGAGCCCCCGGAAGCGCTCGACCTTGGTCTGTATATGTTTCATCCGGGTCTGCACACTCTGAGCAGTTTGGGGATCGTTCCAGAAATCGGGTTCTTGCACCCGTTGCTCGAGTTCCTGATACTGGTCTTGTAATTCACGTATATGTAAGGCCGCTTCCAGATTGGCTAGAGGCTCATCAAACTGATGGACTTGACTGCGTAATTGAAAATAATCCGCCATGGTTTTCTCCTTCATCTTCTCCAGATAATGCTATCACAATCAGAGCTTGCTCTGATATAGACAGCCTGAATTTTCCTCAGTCAATTTCACAGGAAATAAACGAAGGTAAATACTAAGAAAATATCCGGAGCTAAAGTCTTTGTAAGAACCTTTCGATACGAGTCATGGCCTCTTCGATATTTTCCAGCGACGCCGCATAACTGATCCGGGCAAAACCGGCACCGGAGTCACCGAAAGCCACACCGGGAATAATCGCCACCTTCTCCTCTTCCAGGAGTCTTTCGCAAAAGGTATTTGAGTCCAGACCGCTGGCTCTGATATCCGGGAAAGCATAGAACGCCCCTTCCGCATCGAAACAAGGCAGCCCCATTCGATTCAGTCGCCTGATGATCACCCTACGACGCTGGTTATACGCATCGCGCATCGCTTCGACTTCGGTCAAACCTTCTCGCAGGGCCGTAATACCCGCATACTGGGCGGTCGACGGCGCGCTCATCATCGCATATTGATGAATCTTATTCATCGCGCCGATCAGGTCCGCCGGCGCCATAGAGAAGCCGAGTCGCCAGCCGGTCATAGCAAAGGCTTTAGAAAAACCGCTGATGACAATCGTGCGCTCCCACATGCCCGGGAGATTCGCGATGGATACATGAGACTCATTACTGTAGGTCAGCTCGGCGTACAGCTCATCAGAAATCACAATGATGTCCGGATATTTGGCCAGGACAGGCAACAAGGCTTCGAGGTCCTTTCGGGACATGATTCCGCCGGTGGGATTATTCGGGTAAGCCAGAACCAGAATTCTCGTCTTGTCGGTGATGGCCGCCTCCAGCGCTTCCGGTGTCAAGCGGAAGGCATCTTCCTGACGGGTCGCAATCGGGACGACCGTCGCAGCGGACATGGTGGCCAAAGCCCGGTACGCCACGAAACACGGCTCCGGGAGAATCACCTCATCGCCGGGGTTCAGAATGGCTCGGAAAGCCAGATCAATCGCTTCACTGCCGCCGACGGTCACCAGGATTTCGTGGTAGGGGTCGTAGGTGAGCGAGAAACGTTCTTCCATATAATGATTGATCTCTTTTCGCAGTTCGATATAGCCGGTATTCGGGGAATAATGGGTATACCCCTTCTCCAAACCATAGATACCTGCATCTCGGACAACCCAGGGGGTCACGAAGTCCGGTTCGCCGATCGAGAGACTGATCACTTGACCTTTCATCTCATTGGCAAGATCAAAGAACTTGCGGATCGCCGACGGCTTGATGGCTTGAACCTTCTCGGAAAGTCTTTTTGAATCGCCTGTTTTCATAGCACGACAGCCTCGCGTCTATCAGTTGGTTCATCGTGCATGATGATGCCGTTTTCTTTGTAGTGTCTGAGGATGAAATGCGTCTGCGTCGAGTTCACGCCATCCATCGGCGCGATCTTATCGAAGACGAAATTGGAAACCTCTTTCATGGTTTTGGCCTTCACCACAACCAGCAAGTCATAGTTCCCGGACATCAGGTAGCAGGCACGCACCTGGGGGAACGAGTAGATTCTTTCCGCCAACTTATCGAAGCCCATCGTCCGCTGGGGCGTAATATTCACCTCAATCAGGGCATCGACGGGTGCATCGTGTAAGGAGTCCACCTTTTCCCAATTAATCACGGCGGTGTAACCCAGGATGACGCCATCGGCAGCCATTTCTGCGAGATCGGTGATCACGTCTTCTTCATTCATGTCCAGACGCTCAGCAATGTCCTTGCTGCCGAGCCGGCCGTCCTCTTCCAGAAGAATCAAAATCTGTTCTTTCAACGACTTAGTTTCCATGGGTATTCCTCCACTTCAGATTTAATATAGAGAATCATCGTCCGATGGGTTCTCGCTATTCTTTTCTTCCTCAGCCCCACGGCGATTCACCTCCGCAAAAAAGGTTGACGGATCATGAGGGCCGAAAGCATGACTCAAGCGTCTGCTCGGATATGATCTTGTGTAATAAAGATAGAACAAAGCATAGAGACGCCCGACCACCAGGGCCTGTACGGCTCCGAAAAAGGCAACAATTAGCCCTCGTGAGATAGGATTCTGAGGGACCATCGCCATGATGAGGTCTCTCGGGCCGCCCAGCACAAACATGACGAAGAGATAGGCGAAGGCCATTTGGATGCGGATCCCGCGTGTCGCTTCCAGGCTCTCATCCAATGCTTTGGCCAAAGTCCAGCGTCTATCAATCAGGAACATAGGCGTGAGCGCCAACTGGGTGGCCAAAAATATAAACGGGATGCCCATCAGGAAAAGGCTGAGAATGAACGGGGGGACCATCATCAGTGCGAAAAGCGCAAGACGCGGCACAGCCGTGATGAACTGACGAATGCCTTTATGCATCGGATAATCATCGAAACTGGTATTCATGGCCGAAGCATAGAGCAGTGAGATGGCTAAAGAAAGTAATGTGAACAGAAAGCTGAACCCTAGATAGACCAGGTTTCCTACAGATAAAATGGACGCCTGGGCGGTTGGAATGAGAGAGCCACTCTGCGGTAAGCGATTCTGGCTGAACGAAATAAGCCACTGTGTGACGCGGGTGAAATCACGATCCCCGAGCGGCAAAACGAGCGACAGAAAACTGATCACAAACGCTGCGATGAACAGGCTGCGGACCGTTTTTTCGCTCTTCAGGCGCCAGAATTTGAATGACTCTATAACGAAGGCTAAGCCCATGAATTCTCCCTTAAATCTATTTGTGACATTGTAGCATAATCCGAGGTTAGAACAGGTCCGGGATCGTGGTACTTCTATCCGCAAGCGAGAGTCCATTTATTTTCATTATTTCACTTTACTTGTGAGGTCGGATTCAATTAAACCGGTGCTAAATCACAATTTTTGAGAAGAATTCACAAATTTTACACTTGTGCTGAGCAAGATAGCGTGGTACTATTAGAAAGTATGGATAAAAAATCCATCAGATTTAGACCAAGGA
>CAZJTS010000235.1:0-3248 GCA_964548975.1 uncultured Fastidiosipila sp. | reverse complement strand
TGTGGTCATCCAGGCCAGCTCGATTGCATTCAGCGCCGTGCGGGCATCCCCTTGCGAGACTTCCGCGAGGAAATCCAAGGCATCTTCATGTAAATGGATCTTCTCGTTACCGAGCCCTCTCTCGGGATCCCGGAGCGTCCGTCGAATGATTTCTTTGACATCAGACGAAGTTAACGGATAAAGCTGAAACACTGTAGAACGCGAGATCAATGCCTTATTGACCTCAAAATACGGATTCTCAGTTGTGGCACCCACCATGATCAAGCTCCCGTTCTCAACATGTGGGAGGAGCGCATCCTGTTGGGATTTGTTGAAACGATGGATCTCATCGACGAAGAGCACCATGCGCCCCGTGGGATTCAGCAGATAGTTACTGCTTTCTTCCACGATGGCTTTGATGTCCTTGATGCCTGATGTCACCGCATTGATCTGGCGGAAACTGGCTTTCGTTGTGTTAGCGATAATCCGGGCAATCGACGTTTTGCCGGTGCCCGGAGGGCCGAAAAGAATGATAGAACTCAGCTGATCTGCCTGAATCATCCGCCTGAGCATTTTGCCGGGACCGAGGATATGCTCCTGACCGACAAAATCGTCCAGCTCAAGCGGAGACATGCGATAGGCTAAGGGTTCTTGTTTCATTCGTTCGCTTTCATGAGATCAGGATAAAGCGGATGTTTAGCACAAAGTTCGGCTACCCCTGCTTTAATCTTGTCCTTGCTACTTTCGAAATCCGTGATAGCCAGGTGGATGAAAGAGGCAATCTTATCCATGTCTTCCTCTGAGAACCCACGGGTGGTTAAGGCCGGTGTGCCCAGACGAATTCCGGAGGTGACGGTGGGTTTCGTCGTCTCATATGGAATCGTATTTTTGTTCGATGTAATGTTCACGGCATCCAGACGATCCTGCATTTCCTTGCCGGAGACATCATTGGGGCGCAGGTCGATCAGGCAGAGGTGATTATCCGTGCCGTCCGATACCAACTTGATGCCTCTGTCCATCAGGCCTTTGGCCAAAGCCTTAGAATTCTTCACAATACGTGCCTGATAGTCCTTGAAGTCATCTTGTAACGCTTCTTGGAAGGCAACGGCTTTCGCTGCGATAACATGCATCAGAGGACCGCCCTGCATCCCAGGAAAAACTGCGGAGTTGATCTTCTTGATATACTTTTCCTTGCAGAGGATCAGGCCGCCGCGGGGACCTCTAAGGGTCTTATGTGTTGTGGTTGTACAGAAATCGGCATAGGGTACGGGATTGGAATGCTGGCCGCTGGCGACGAGGCCGGCAATGTGGGCCATATCGACGAAGAGGTAGGCATCAACACTGTCCGCAATCTCCCGCAGTCTCGGGAAATCAAATTCACGGGGGTAAGCGCTGGCCCCAACGACCAACATCTTCGGCCGGAGCTCTTCGGTCTGGCGAGCGAGTTTGTCGTAGTCGATCTGCTCATCTTCTTCCGTCACCTGATAGAAATGGGCGTCGTAGAGCAAGCCGGAGAAGTTCTTGGCCATACCATGTGTGAGGTGACCGCCGTGTGACAGATCCATTCCCAAGATTTTGTCCCCCGGTTCCAGTACCGAGAAATACACAGCCATGTTGGCTTGGGACCCGGAATGCGGTTGCACGTTCGCGGCTTCGGCTCCGAAAAGTTCTTTGGCTCGGTCAATGGCCAGATTCTCTACGATATCGACGTATTCACAGCCGCCATAATAGCGGCGACCGGGATAGCCTTCAGCATACTTATTGGTCATGACTGAACCTTGGGCTTCCATAACCGCTTCTGAAGTAAAATTCTCCGACGCAATCATCTCGAGCTTCTCGTTCTGACGCTCCCACTCCTGTCTAATTGCATCATAGACCGCAGGATCCGTGTTTCTCAGCTTCTCACCATACATCGCACTATACCTCTTTCGCTATCTTGATTGAGACTTACGTCTCTGAAGACTCTTGTATTACATTGTACTCATCTTTTGGAGTTGAAGGAGTTGCCAGTGTTCTTTTGCCGGAAATGTGTATGACCTCTCGCTTATCGACACCTTCCTGGACCAGGGCAGCGATATCCAGATGTTTTTCTGAGAGCTCAGCATCTTTGAGAGAAGGTTTGGTTTTCGGGTGCTTAGCCACAAAGACTGTACAGCAGTCCTCATAAGGCAGAATGGATGTTTCAAAGGTGCCGATCTTGCGGGCGATTTCTGTTGTGTAGTCTTTATCCAGGGCGATTAAAGGCCGGAAGACAGGCAGAGAGACCACCTCATTGGTCGTGACCAAAGCTTCCATCGTCTGGCTGGCCACCTGGCCGAGACTCTCCCCTGTGATTAGGGCTTTACACTCTTGCTCATGAGCAATGCGTTCCGCTATGCGCATCATGACTCGGCGCATAATAATGGTTAACATGTCTTCCGGACACTGCTTGCGAAGCTCCACCTGAATCTCGGTAAAGTTTACGATATGTAGTTTGAGACTCCCGCTGTATTCACTGACAATGCGAGCCAGGTCGATGACCTTTTCTTTGGCCTCATTAGAGGTAAAAGGGAAACTGTGGAAGTATACGGCTTCAAGTTCGACACCGCGCGATGCCATAAGGAACCCCGCAACCGGGGAGTCAATGCCACCGGAGAGCAGGAGCATGGCTTTGCCACCGGTACCCACGGGCAGTCCCTTCAAACCGGGTTTCTTACCCGTGTAGATGAAGATATCATCTCGGACTTCGACATAGACGATGAAATCAGGATTATTGACATCGACGGACAGCTCTGAGAAGTGCTCTAAAAGATAAGCGCCTAGCTCAGCAGAGAGCTCCGGAGAAGCCATGGGAAAGGACTTTCGGCCTCGTTTGCTTTCAACTTTGAAAGTCAGGTTACGGCGCTTCTGTTTCAGTTCCTCGGCAACCTGAAGCTCTGCCTCAGCACAGATCTCCGGAAAGCCGCCATTGATCTGGTGAACCAGGCTTGCGGAAACAATCCCGAACACCCGGCAGGTAATCTCAAGGGCTTGTTCCATCAGTTCCTCTGTGGCCGCCGCTTCATCCTGGGGTTCCGCCCAGATGCGGCTCTGCTCGGCGTAGACTTTGAAGTTGCCGATGGCCTCCAGACGCCAGCGGAGGTTAGATATGACTTTGTTGATGAATTTATGTCTGTTTAAGCCTTTGAGTGCGATCTCTCCGACTCTGGCCAAAACCAATTGTTTGCGATTATTCAATGGTGATCTTCCTTCCGGTATTTATAGTTGCCACAGCTTGAGCTGCTTCAGTT
>CAZJTS010000234.1:0-3249 GCA_964548975.1 uncultured Fastidiosipila sp. | reverse complement strand
ATTTCCTTTGTGTTTCCTTGTTCAACTGCTACGACGATACGTCGGCAGTTTTCATCCTGAAAAAAGACTTTTTCAAAGGCATCACGCATAACTAGAGCATTGGAGAAATCCACGGTGACATCACTCGCTCCAAACGGATACGTATGCCTCAGCTCTGTATTTGATACGTACTGCATGACTATCCCACCAATTCTCCAATAGTTCCTTCACGGACTGCTTTCCGGAGGTACAACCGATCGATTTTTCCTGCCGAGTTTCTAGGAATCTCATCGATAAGCACGATCTTGCTTGGTAGTTTGTACCTAGCAAGGTGCCTGCTACAGTGTTCACGAACGCGTTCGAGGGTAATATCAGAGTCGTCGCTTCGCTGAATTACTGCCACGACCTTTTCTCCCCATCGATCATCCAGTTCGCTCACCACCGCGCAACGTGCAAATGAATCGTCCTCCGCCAGAATTCTTTCCACCTCTGCCGGGTATACGTTTTCACCGCCTGTAATGATCATGTCCTTCAGACGATCGACAACGTAATAGTACCCATCTTCATCGAAATAGCCGATATCGCCGGTGTGAAACCAACCGCCGAGATAAGCAGTCTGCGTGATTTCAGGATTGTTCCAGTATCCAACTGCTACATTTGGGCCTTTCACGCACAATTCGCCGCTTACTCCAGGTTCCTTGATTGTTTCACCATTTTCGATGTCAACGACACGGACTTCAGTGTGCGGCATAGGGATACCACAAGACCCAAGCTTACTTAAGGTTCTTTCCGCCGGAAGATAAGTTGCGAATGGAGCAGTCTCTGTCAGTCCCCAAGCCTGCTGAATATTGATTCCCTTTTCCATGAAACTTCTAATCAGCGCCGGCGGAACCGGAGCACCTGCACAAATAATTGCTCGAAGGTTGGAAAGATCAGCGCCTACAAATCCATCAACCTTAGCAATCTCAGCAAGCTGTGCTGGAACCAAGAAAGCAGAGCCCACTTTGTACTCAACACAATCAGCCACCACTTGCGCTGGGTCGAAGGTTCGATGAATAATTGCGGTATTTCCACGGAAGAAGGATCGAACAACAAACGAATTGAGAGCACCGATATGAAATAGAGGCGCCGACGCCAAGGTGTAATCTCCTGGCCGTGTATCAACCATCGTGTCTACATTGATAGAGTTCCACCACAAGTTTCCGAAGGTAAGTTGAGCACCTTTAGGCAAGCCAGTGGTACCTGAAGTGAACAGCAAGAGTGCCAATTCACTCATCGTCATCGCACGGGGTTTTTGAACTCCAGCTGTATCGAGCTCCTGAAGTTTGGAAGTGACAGACCAGTACCTCGGTACAGTTCCAGACACCTCAGCTTCTGGATCATCATCGACTACCAAAATATGATGACGCTCAATGCCAAAGACATTCTTAGCTTTTCCCAAGTGGGAGCCTTCCACCACAATGGTATGTGGAGTGCCCAGGAGAAACAGCTTAGCCATTTCAGGCCCTGAAAGCCTGAAATTGAAAGGCATAAAGACGGCACCTATCCACCAAGCACCCAGCATCGCGAATATGAATGACCGCGAATTCATGCCGATATACCCAACTCGGTCGCCCTGTTTGACCCCGGCCTCATCAAAGTGAGCTGCCCAACGGCGCACCTCTTCAATCAACGCTCCGTAAGTGTACTTTTGGCTGCCGTAGACCATCGCAATTTTCTCAGGGCTATAGAGTGCATGGCGCTGAATCTGAAAGCACGGGTTTACATCTAATTGATTTGCATCATGAATAATGCCTTGAATCATCATAATGAGTCTCCTCCTGCAGAGTTTGCGAATCCCCGGGCCGCAATACCGCCATCAATATTGACGATATGCCCAGTAATATTTGCGCCGTCACTCTTGGATGCAAGCATTACGTAAGGCCCAGTAAATGTTTCGGGCTGGGTCGAAACATCATGTAGCGGAATATACGGATTTCCACCTTCTGGTCGTTTGTCCATAACGTCGGAAAACTTTCGCTCCTGAAGCCCACCGGCTACTGGACCGGAAAGGTTGGTACGCATTCCTCCGACAGCCACGCCGTTGACCCTGATCTTCGGCGCTAGCTCATATGCGAGTTGAATGACCATACCGCGCGCCGCAAATTTGCTGGCTGTATAGGAAACTCCCCCACCTGCGGCATAATATGCAGCATTCGATAGCGTCATGACGACACTTCCACGGCTTTTTAATAGTTCTCGCCACGTGGCTTCCACGGTAAGGAGATACCCCTTAACGTTGATCGACATGATTTCATCGAACAGCGCTGCAATTTCCTCCCCACCCATTCGAGTGATCGACCTGTTGTAGTCCCAGATCCCTGCATTTGGTATAACTGTGTCGATGCTTCCGAATTGTTCTAAATGAGCATCGACTGCTTGGTGTAGCGAGTCAGGGTTTCTCACATCCGCCGTGAGAGGTAGTACCCTGTCGTCGCCCACGCTATTACTGATTTCTTCCGCTGCCTCAGTAACGCGTTCTTTATTTATGTCTAGAATGCTGACTCTGGCGCCTTCTTGCGCAAACCGCATGGCTAATGCTTTCCCTAGACCAGATCCCGCACCTGTTATGAAAACTGCTTGTCCTTCAACCATTGCTGCTCCTGCATCCATGCATTAGAAAAACGTAGAGATATTCTTGGACTTCAAGACGTTGACATCTAGCAATATTCGGCGATCATAAATCTTGAGTTTTCCATCTTCTTCTCGCAACAAATCAGTACGAGTACCAGCAAAAATGTTCTCCTCGTGCTCTAGCCTCGTACGGTAAACAATGAAGTTTGAACGCACTTCAATTGCCTGGACCCCATCAGGCTCTTCAGCATGCTTGGCAGTAATATTCGTAATCAGATGGCGGGTTCGTGAAGGCGGGTCTTCCGCCCATGCCATGCCTGAATCAAAACGCCTGATCCGCCACGCAAGAGATTCTTTCGTCTCGTCGTAGAAAGCCAAGCCGTCACGGTCATCAATTGCAAGAGCCTGCTGACGACGAAGTCTGTTGGTTCGCGTTGGCGCCCAATACACAAGTTCGTCTGCGAAGTACTCCAACCAGTCTGCGTAGCGCCCTTCATCGAGCAGATCAGCTTCAGCGTAGTACTGGTTTAGTAGGTCATAGTAGAGATCCGCGTCCACACGTTCCCCAATTATGACTTCTTGTTTTCTCAAATAGTCAGTCATTGAACAAATTTCTTCCTCTTAGGACCAATTCAATTCGATAGTCTTTGGATTTTC
>CAZJTS010000233.1:0-3258 GCA_964548975.1 uncultured Fastidiosipila sp. | reverse complement strand
ATTTTCGTATTTAACGCGTGCAGAAATTACTCCATCCAGGAATAATAGAATAGTGTGTTTCTGCTAGCTTAATTTGTCCGCCAATTGCCAGTCCATTTGTCCGGAATCTGCTGAAACCGGTGTCCACCGGAAGGCCTAGAAAAGCGGCCTCTCGGCCGCTTAGTTAAGTTTCAATCGAAGGGCAAGTCGTCAGACATCTGCCGCTGTCTGTCTTTCGCCTGTTGTGTCTGAATCTCCTCGCAATAGAGTTGCATCAGCTCTTGCTCTTCTGCTAAAGCCATAATCACGTGTTCGAGTAAACAAATGTACGCTTTGTCGGGTAACTCCACATCGAGTCCGTGGTCCGAATAAATCCGCATAGACCTACATCTCCTGTTCTCTAACTAAGTTCACTTCAGCGGCTGAAAGTATTTTCTTATTGTGTTGCGCGCCATAAAGCAGACTGTGTGTACACAAGCGATTGATGAGGCGAGCACAGCCGGAGGAATATTGAAAGATCACTTGGAGCGCATCTTCTGAAAATATTTCCGATGCGGATTTGGCATAAGCCAGCTGGTGGCGGATATAGAGATAGGTCTGGGCCTCATTATAATAGGCGGTTCGACAAAAGAGGTTTATACGTTGCGCAATCGCCCGATAGGCCTGGCGGTGGATCTTGTCCAGGAGTTCGTTCTGCCCGGATAGGACCAAGGTTAATGGGCTAGTTGAATCCAGCTGGAAGTTCAACAAGAATCTCAGTTCTTCGAGCATCTCTTTACTCAAGAGATGGGCCTCGTCAATCAGGAGCACCGGTTGAAGTTTCTGTACGCCGGTCATAAGTTCCAACTCGCGGTGTAAGAGCCGCTTGCTGTCACCCCGGTAGAAGGCTCCTTCTACACCCATCTGTTTCAGGATCCCGTTATAAAAATGTCTCGGGGTCAATTGTGAGTCCGCCAGATAGAAGGCACGATAGTGTTGCCTGTCCAGCTCCTGCGTGAACTTGCGCAAGAGCGTCGATTTGCCGCTGCCGCAGTCACCGGCCAGAAGAACAAACCAACGCTGCTGTGCCGCATAATCTAAGCGACCGAGGATCTCTTCCTGCTCAGGGGTGACAAAGAGGCTGTCTACCGGCAGATCCCGGCTGAAGGGGGTCTGTTTAAAGCCATAAAATTCATTCACCATGGTGTAGTCCTCCCGGAAGTTCACGGAAGCGCGTCGCCCCTTGGGGTGGTGGCGGTGTCTTTCGCGCCTGGCGCAGAAGCCTCGAGCCGTCCGAAGCACTCGCAGGCGCCAGCTGTTCTTTGCGTGTATAAGAAGCCATCTGCAAGGGACGGATCTGCTTAGGCTCAAATAATTTGTGCTGGATCGTTAAGACCTCCGGAGAGAGATCCGGATAGCTAAGCTCAACTTTCAAACCGATATACTCACTGCCCGCTTCCCATTTCCTGCCTTGAAATGAAATACAGCCGGTTTTTCGACCAGACGGCACTCTTTATATAAGAATGCCTCGTTGAGTTGCTCGATTGTTAGAAAGCGTAAGGGCCGGATTTGTTCATTAAAGGCCTGCCGGGGTGTCTTGCCCTTTAAAGCGGAATGCGGCTGCGTATAATAGAAGTTTTCCAGCCAGCAGTCCAGATCGTGTTGGACCTGGGCGATGCTCTTGGGCCGCTCCAGCTGCGCTTCCTGAACGAACTTTTCCAAGGTCCGGTTAAACGCCTCAATCTTTCCCTTGGAGGCTGCGGCGTAGGGTTTGGCTCTCAGCAGGTGGATCCCCAGGCTCTGGCAGACCTGATGCATGGCTTTGCTGACATAAGGTTTACCGTTATCCGTAAAAAGGCGCTCGGGGACTCCGTAGATCGCCAAGGCAGCGCGAAAACTGTCTAAGACCGCCGGAGCGTCCTGACGGTCATAGACACGGCAAGCGGTCACCATACGGGTCGCGTCATCGATAAAGGCGGAGACATAAAGCTGCTTGCCCGCATTTTTGGCATCTCCCTGCAGGTGTAGAAGGTACTTAATATCCGCCTGCCAGAGCCCATTTCGTTCCTGGTACTCGAAGCGCCTATGCGCACCGGCTCCGGACGACGCATACATTTTCAGTTGCCTTGCCCCATAGCCTCTTTCTTCCAAGCGCGCCTGTAGACTTGAGCGCTTGATACTGCCGGGGCTTATGCGTCCTTCAAGTTCCAAGAGATGGATAATATCCCGCACACTGCGTTCCGGGATTTCTCGTCTCAGGAGGACCGCTTCATCGACGATTGCCTCCGGAATGGCGTTCCGGCTGGGGGTCTCTCTGAGCTTAGGTATAAGGCCGGAGAAGCCCTCTGCCTTGTAGTCCTTCCACCAGCGTCTGAGCGTACGTTCCGAAATGCCTTCCTGCTCACTGATCTTGCGGCGCAATGCCACACGGGCTGTGTGATCCAATGCGGGATCTAACAGCGGATTGAGAATTTTCGCCCGGGTATAAGCGATCTCTTCGGGTTTATTGAATCTGTTCACGTTGATCTACACCTCCATTTTATGTGTAGATCCTACTTTAAGCACCGGAGCGGTGGACAGACAGGGCCATTCGGGTGGTGGGGTAGCGCGCGTCCGTGACGAGGTACTTGGCCAAAACACTCAAGGAAAGATCCGAAACGTGGGATGGTAAAGCTAAGATCGCTTGAGCCACTTCGACAAAGTGCTCATACCAGCGCTTCATGCGCCGACGCGTGCGGCTTTCATACGGGGCAAGAGTCTCACCGGAGCCGGCGAGCTGTTCAAAGACCTCGACCTCATAGCGCTTATAGGGGAGGATGAAATCCGGCAGCTCGATATGGAGCCGGTGGCAAGAGGGGTTCTGGCAGCGTAAGCGCCTGAGGGAGTAGACTTTGCTGTCGCCCAGCTTATCCTTGACCTGTCGGGTACGACGGTCGTAGGGGCGTAATTGCGCACCACAAAGCGGACAGCAAAGAGGCTCTTGCCCCGTTATGACAAACAGTGATCTGAGTAGCGTTCTTCTACAGAAAAGTGTGTTACAATAAGCATGCTTTTCAGCAGAAGCCTCGGGTTTTTCGTGCAAGAAAAAACGGCTCGGGGCTTTTTCCTTTCTCTAATCTATAAACTAACAACAAGCAATTCTTAAGAGATAATGCTTCTGTTAACGTTCCTACTGGACAGTATATTCAGCAATTCCTGGACGGACAAGACCCTCAACTCTCGGACAGATTTGAGTAGCATAAACAACTATCATAAATTTGCGAAGATTCATAAGGCAACTATCCGCCTCGAACACAAGCC
>CAZJTS010000232.1:0-3267 GCA_964548975.1 uncultured Fastidiosipila sp. | reverse complement strand
GCTCCGGCTGGAATGTCGTGCGGTCAATCATGTCGAACCCGATCTTCTCAGCGATAAATCGTGCAGCGGCCTCGTACTCCTCTGGGTTCACCGTCCGCGCGAGAGGAATCACAACCCGGGCCTTATTGCTCCTGGGTGAGTGCGAGTGTGTCGTGTACGCCATGAACTCTGATGTGATTAAAGACGCAACGTGCTTCGAAAAGTCTTTGACCGGCATCGTCAGACTGTCAAAGTCCAGACAGATCATAGACCGCAGCATAACTGCCTCGGCTTTCCGTCTGCCGTCCTTCAACGCGCCGCCGACAAACCCGCCGACATCTTTGACATCCTGCTGCTGCGTTCTGGTCATCGCTTTGTATTCAGCGAATGTCTCCTTCGTCCGGGTGGTCTCGGCCAAAAGCTCAATAAATTCACTGTAGGGTATCTGCCGATTCTTCCATTTGGTCGCGAAACGGCTGGACGCGGTCGATAGGTATATCTTTGGGTCGGCCGATGGATCGGCATCTTTGGGTGAGTACTGAATCATAGGCTAATCCTTCTGGTAATAGCTGCAGGTGAAGCCGTCAGCGTTTAACGGCAAGCCCGGAGCCCAATCAAGCGGTCTGGACATAACATCCAACACATTTGCTAACTGTGTATCGGCAGTCCTCGCATCCGCTTCAATGACAACCTCGTCGTGGACGTGCATGACAATTTTGTAGCCGAGCTGATCCAGCTCGAGCATCTTCGCTGCCAAGCAGTCTCGGGCGGTAGCCTGCACGATGTTTTCGACGAGTTTTCCGCCGTATGTGCCCTTCACAATCCAGCCTGTGTTCGTGATCTCCTGGTATGTGATCTCAGTGCGGCCTTCGAACTTCTGGTGCGCGCGTAGCTGTGCCTTCGGGAAGGCTAGCTCGCGACCGTTCGGCAGTCGGATGAACAGGATCGACTTGTGCCACCGGCATCCCACACGATCCGTGATACGCTGCGGCTTCTGGCTCCGAATACAGTTCTGCACGGCCTCCTCCGTGTCGTACCAAAACTGCACGATCTTCGGGTTCGTCTGCCGCCAGCGGTCAACTAGCCCTGGAAGGTCCTCCTCGTGTAACCCCATCTTCAGAGCACCCATCTGGCGCAACGCACCAGGGCCGCCTTGATAACCGAGCGCTAATTCTGAGATTTTGCCCTTTTGGCGGAGTGGGTGGCCTTTGTGGATCTCCTCGATCGGTACACCAAACATCTGTGAGGCCGAAGCCTCGTAGATCTTGCCGTGTGAAGAGAACACATCCAATCTCCACGTTTCTCCGGCCATCCAGGCGATGACGCGGGCCTCAATTGCCGAGAAGTCAGCCACAAGAAACGTGTGGCCCGTTTCCGGGATGATGGCCGTTCTTATGCATTGGCTCATAACGTCTGCCGGGTCGTCGTAAAACATCTCCAGAGACTCGAGGTCGCGCTGGCGGATGATCGCTCTAGCCGTGTCCAAATCCTTCAGGTGGTTTTGCGGCAGGTTCTGCGGTTGGATGCCTCGGCCCGTCCAACGACCTGTGGACGCGCCGTAGAAGCGAAATAAGCCGCGCGCCCGATCGCCCCTACCCGCGAGTAGTTCCATCGCCTCGTACTTCTTCACGGACGTTCTGGACAACTTTTCTCTGATATCAAGTGCCTTAACAACGTCTGGGTACTCATGGAATCGAGACTGCAGCGCTGGCAGGCTGCCTTTTGTGATCTGACTGACTGTGTCGCCAGTCTGGACCTGGATCCACTTCTTTAGCCTCGCCAGTTGATTTGGTGTCTCGATGCCGGTGATGGCCTTGTATTCTTCTTCGTAGTAGTGGTTCAGTTCGCCGTTGATTTCAGTGGCTGCTGTTGCGAGATCAATATCGATCCGTACGCCCAGGTCATTAATCTTCTGGTCCAAAGCCCACAATCGATGTTCCGGCTCAAATTCAGGAAACGCTGACAAACGTTTGTGCACGGCGCGCTCCGCCTCAACGTCGCGCTGACAATACTCCTTGAACTGCTCCCACTCTTTCGGGAAGTCTGATGGCTCGAAGATCGTGCGCATACCGTTCGCCACACTTGGCTTTCGGTGCAGCGAGAACAGGCGCATCAGGCTTTTTCCTGTATAAAGTTTTTGTTCGTCAGGCGGCAGGTTCAGGGCGACTCCAATCGCGTCCAGCGACCCACGTAGGCCAAGCGCGCTTGCCTGGACCATGCTGCAGTGCCACGGGGAGGTGCGAAGCGACAAATGACGATCAAGGCAAACGCGCTCGAATTGCGCGTTGTATGCGCTTTTTAGAATAGCTGGGTCCGTCAGGTCTCTTAACAACTGATCCGGCAGTAAGTCTCCCTGGGCTAAATCTACGACATGGATCGGTCCGTCATCGTGTGCGTAGGCCAGTAAGAGGATCCGGAAGCCGGGGTCCTCGGAATACCGATATACCCCGAGCTTCGTCAGATCCGTATTGGACCGTGTTTCGATGTCAATGTGAAGCACAACGCTTCCTCAGCTGAGGAAATCGTCAAACTCGACGCCGTCGTCCTCTTCTTCGTCGAACTCCAGATCAGACTCATTTACTGAGGATCCGGACAGCCGATCACCGTCCGCCATTTTCTGGACTCCGACCAGCCCGACACCAATACCCTTGTTTCCGGAGGTGTTGTACGGGAAGAAATTCACGATAGCGACGGCATAAGCGCCGCTATAAAGATCATCCTCGGTGGCTGCCTGACCGCGCACACGGGTCAGGAGCCGCGGCGGACGTTTGGCCTGAGCATTGGCGTTCAGGAAGTAATGCCCTGCGTAGTTCTCGTCATCTGGCCGGTCTTCATCGCCGTCCCGGAGCGGGATCCGAAGATCCTTCGGCGCTTTGCCGCCCCACTTCTTCTCTTTTCCATCCTCGACGGCAGCCTTCATGGCAGCTTTAATCACTGTAATGGTCTCCTCATCTTCCTTCGGGATGAGGCAGGCCGTTGAGTATTTCGGCTCTTGACCGGAGAACGCCTTCGGCTCGAATAGATTCGCGTAGCTCAGGCGACAGGGGAAGTAAACGGTTCCGTCCAGGTTTTTGGCTTTGAAAGTTTTCTTTGACATGTAGTGATCCTCCTTATCGATCGTGGTCAAAATCAAGTCCTTCCATCACAAGGTCGATGGCCGGACGTTTGTCTGATTCAATTGCCAGGGTTGGTTTGCCTGGCGGTTTTTCGATGTATGGGCTGCCGATCTCAGTGAATCGTTTTTTGCCAACTAGCTTCTCCAGATCACCTAGCCCCTTCAGTTCGAGC
>CAZJTS010000231.1:0-3270 GCA_964548975.1 uncultured Fastidiosipila sp. | reverse complement strand
AAATCATAGTGAAATGAAAGAGCAACGTTCTCATGCCGACAAAACTCCAGATCCCGTGGATATCGAGATGGTAATTGAGCACATAACCCAGGATGCCGCTGATCAGGCCGACGGTAGCGAGGTTTGCGAGGGCAGTCTGTTTCCAGAATCCGGGCTTCGCGAACACGCCGACCGGCAGGAGGATCCAGAACAGCGAGCACAAATAGAGCGGCAAGGTGGTTGCCCAGTCGAAACTGCGATAGGTCAGCCACTCCCAGACCCAGTAAGCGGGATCGAAAAAGAGGATTAGGATCGCCAAAAAGCGCAGCCAACGCTCGACTCTGGCCGGCCCGCCGCGCAGGGCGATTCGACAGAGTATGGGTACGAGAATGACGACCAAAATCATCGAGATAATGTGCGGCAGTTCAAACATAAAAGCCCCCCGGGTGATGGAATAATGATTAAGGTATCATACCATGCACTGTGGGAGGCTTGAGTGCTGAGTTTGCTTTGAGTTTGGGCTGTGGTGGGGGCTCTACAACTTGCTGAGTTGCCAATATCCCGGCAAACGAACAGGTTGTAGGGAGTGGGACCTCCCACAGGTTGCTGCACTGGCAATTCCGGTCAACCGAACAGCCTGTAGATAGCTGGCCTCCTTACAACCTGCTGCACTGTCAGAAAATTCCAACGCAACAGCCTGTAGATAGCTGGCCTCCCCACAACCTGCTGCACTGTCAGAAAAATCCAACGCAACAACTTGTAGAGAGCTGGCCTCTCCACAACCTGCTGCACTGTCAGAAAAATCCAACGCAACAACTTGTAGAGAGCTGGCCTTCCTACAACCTGCTGCACTGCCAGAAAATTCCAACGCAACAACTTGTAGAGCCCCGCGGAAACCCCACGGAAACCCCGCGGAAACCCCGCGCATCAAAGCGACTTCGAGTAGAACTCCACTACAAGTGAATCGTTGATGGGGAGGGGGAGGTCCTCGCGGTTCGGGAGGCGAACGACCCGGACTTTGTAATCCTCAGATTTTTCCAGGTATTCGGGGGAGTAGGCCCGGTTGTCCTGGTAGTACTGGGTGAAGAGCTCGTTGGTGCGGGCTTTCTCGCTGTAGCTGATCTCCTGGCCCTGGTCGAGCAGGTAGGAGGGGCGGTCGACGCGCTTGCCGTCGACCAGGATGTGGCCGTGGACGACCATTTGGCGGGCGAGACGCTGGGTTTTGGCCAGACCGGAAACGTGGACGACATGGTCGAGTCTGCGTTGGAGCAGGCTGATCAGGGCGACGTTGGTCTGTTCGGGGGACTGTTTTGCTTTCTGGACGTAGATACGGAACTGTTTCTCCAGCACACCGAAGTAGGTGGCGAGGCGCTGCTTCTCGAGCAGCTGTTTGCCGTATTCACTGAGTTTGCGATCGTCGCGGGCGGTGCCGCGGGCGGCGCGGTTCATTGCTTTGGGATGTCCGTAGACATTGAGGCCGAGGCGGCGCGCTTTCTTGAAGCGGGGGCCCATCATTTTTGCCATTTTGGTTTCTCCTATGGGATGTTTCCGGCAGACGGTTGGACGGAAACGGTGTGAACTTTCAGTAACTTACGCCGCGGTTAACCAGATAAGTTCAGCCCGTGTAGGATAATGGCGTTTTGTGATTCGAGGTGTAACAAAAGTTTCAGGTTTGTGCTAATCTGGACATTCAAATCACGTTAATGGAGTTTAGAACCTTATGATCAAGGAATTTATACAGTGGATGGTCGTCCTGATGAGCTCGCTCATGCTTTCGACCGGCTGTACAGCGGGAGAATCAGGGAAGCTCGAAGCCTCCTACAGTCCCTATATAGATGAACCAAGCGCTGCTGCGGTGGCGTATTTCGAGGAGCACCCGGAGCTCTTCGATGAAACGGATCGTATTCAGGCCAAAAGAACGCCTGCCGTCATTGAATACCTGGTGCGGAAGGACAACGAGAAGGTCCAGACTACGAAGAGTCCCAAGAATAACCCCTATAAGGATGAGAAGATCCCCTATTATATGCAGTGGGATCAGCGCTGGGCGTTCCGGGACTATGCGGGCGGTAAGTTCGGCCAAACCGGCTGCGGACCGACCGTGCTGTCAATGATCTACTCAGGCGTGAGCGGCGACCGGACGTATACGCCGGATAAGATGAGCGAGTTCGCGGTCGAGCATGGTTATTCTACGAAGAATAACGGGACGTCCTGGACCTTCATGAGTGAGGGTGCGCGCGAACTGGGGCTGAACGTAAAAGAGTTGCCGCTCCACAAGGGCAGCATAGATCAGGCCTTGCGAAACGGCCAGCCGATTATACTTATTCTCGGGCCGGGAGATTTTACAAGCGGCGGGCATTACATCATCCTGCGCGGCATTACCGATGCTGGCTACGAGATCTACGATCCGTTCAGCTTGCCTAATACGCAGAAGACCTGGACTTATGCTCAGCTGGAAGGCCAAATTCGGAATATCTGGGCTTATTCGAACTAAGTCCGGCCGACGGCTTCAACGACCGCTTCAAAAGTTTCTGTATAGACATCCGCGCCGACTTCCCGGCAGGGATCGTCTACCAATGTGAACGCACTGCCTCCGACAATGATCCGGGGGCTTTTTTGTTTGAGCTCCTGCTTCAGCCGCTCGATGGAGAGGGCGGCCGCATCCAGATGTTCGGGCATTGTGATGGAGAGAACCAGGACGTCCGCCTTGAGTGTTTTCACCGCCTGAACGAGCTGGCCTGCGGGGAGGAGGCTCCCCAGATGTATGACTTTGTGTCCGGCTTCCTCCAAGAGGCAGCCGATCATGCGGAGGGCGAGGCTGTGAGCTTCGGCGCCGGGAACTAAAGTGATCACAGTTCGTGCTGTGGCGACCGCTGTTTGACGCCCACGCGTGATTCTGCTCAATTGATCCAGTATCAGTTCAGATATCATGTGCTCCTGCCAGACGGCGAGTTGACCCTGTTGCCAGAGTGCGCCGGTTTGCAGCAGTGCCGCGACCGGGTAATCTCGCAGCAGCTCAATAGTATCAAGTTCACTATCCAGCAAAGCCTGAATATGTTGTTGACCGGCCCGGCGGTCACCCTCGAGCAAGCTAGTGAAATACTGATCGAACGTCAGCGGCTCCGCCGTAGTCGGCGCGAACTCCCGCCCGGTCAATTCATCAAGACTGACATTATAAAGCTCGGCCAAAGCCAGGAGCTTCTCCAAGTCAGGTTCTCGTAGGCCCGTTTCGTAGTTGGCGATAGTGGTTTGGCCGACGTGCAGACGCCTGGCCAGCTCCTGCTGGGTCCATTT
>CAZJTS010000230.1:0-3347 GCA_964548975.1 uncultured Fastidiosipila sp. | reverse complement strand
AGGGCAATTGCATTGTGGATCTAGCCAGAGACTTTATCGACAGCTCCGGCGCAACTCAGTATGCCGATGTCGAAGTTATTGCCGGAACTGATGTTTATGACAAAGTAGAAGTTGAAGGCGCCGAGGCACTCTTTGACCACTTAGAAAACGCCATCAGCGATCTGAATGGCTGTTCTCAAGCCGGCCTGGGTGAGATGTTCGACAGCTCTATCGGAGCCGGTACAGTCCTGAGCCATTATGGTGGCAGAACCCAAGCGACACCTGAACATGTCATGGCTGCCAAAATCCCACTCGCTGAAGGCGTATCCGAAACCGCGTCACTCATGACTTACGGATATCAGCCGACCTGGACACTTAATAATCCTTATAGAGGCTCATATTTGGCGGTCCTGGATTCTCTCGCCAAGCTCTGGGCAGCCGGGGCAGATCCCGAGAGAATTCGCCTGAGTTTCCAAGAGTACTTCCCGGCGACCAAAGATGAAGCGCATTGGGGCCTGCCTTTCCAGGCACTCTTAGGTGCACTTGATGCCCAGGTGGATTTCCAGGCTCCGGCGATCGGTGGCAAGGACAGCATGTCCGGGACATTCGGTGATCTGGAAGTCCCGCCCACCCTGATTTCATTCGCGGTCGGTACGGCCCCTGTCGCTGAAGTGAAGGGGAGAACCCTTGCGGATAGACCCGGATCGAAGATCTATCTTCTGGAACCAGAACAGAGCGGCTTCCGTTGGACAGAAGGGCTGGTACAAGCTCATGCCCAGGAAGTACACCGGGTAGTCAAGCTCGAAGATACATTGGCAGCCTCATCTGTTGACGCGCAAGGGCTGCTCTACACGCTCTTCACGATGGCACTGGGTAACCGTGTGGGGATTAGCGTAGTTGAAGCCATCTCATCTTCCGAATTGCTGTGGCCAAAGCCCGGTGCTATCCTCATCCAGACGGCGGATCCGGACTTCGCAAATTCTGCCGGCTGGCGGGAAGTAGCGATCTGTCAGTCCGATGGGAGTATCAATTATGCGGGCCAAAGCCGTGCTTTGGCCGACCTCTACAAGCAGTTCACGAAACCGCTGGAGCTGATCTATCCACAAAAGCATACGGCGGACTATTCTGAAGAAACCATTGAACTAGCGGTCGGTGTTCCTGAGATCTATATTCCGAATCCTGAAGCCGCGAAACCTCGGGTCTTGATTCCTGTTTTCCCGGGCACAAACTGCGAGTATGATTCCGCTCGAGCCTTCGAGCGTGCCGGTGCCGAGGCGAATGTTTTCGTATTGCGAAACCTGACATCTGAGCAGTGTACTGAGAGTCTGCTGGAGTTTTCCTCCAGACTCAAAGCCGCCCAAATTCTCTTCCTACCGGGAGGCTTCAGTGGGGGTGATGAACCGGACGGATCCGCCAAATTTATCACATCAGTTTTGCGAAATCCCGGTGTCAAGGAAGCCATTCTGGAGCTCTATGAAAAACGCGACGGGCTGATCTTGGGGATCTGTAACGGTTTCCAGGCCTTAATCAAATTAGGCCTTTTGACCGCCGGTGAGATCCGGGCTCAGGAGATCGATAGCCCGACTCTGACCTACAACGAAATCGGCAGACATATCGCCACCTATGTGCGTACGAAAATTATCCACACGAATTCACCCTGGCTGAGTCAACTGGAAGCAGGTCAGGTCTACCAGATCCCGATGAGCCATGGGGAAGGGCGTCTGTTTGCGGACAAGGCCGCTCTCAAGCGTTTACATAAGCAAAATCAGATTGTGGCACAGTACGTTGATGATCGGGGCAATATCTCGATGGATCGCCCCTTCAACCCGAACGGTTCCGTGGAAGCAATCGAGGCACTGATGAGTCCGGATGGACGGATTCTCGGGAAAATGGGTCACAGTGAGCGCTGGAATCCCCATGTGGCGAAGAATATTCCTCAAGTCGAACTACAGGATATTTTTTCTGCGGGTGTTCGTTACTTCACGGGTAAATGATGCACGTTCCGAATGGATCCACCCAGGATCTGGACATTCTGGATTTTGAGTCTGCACTCGTACCTACAGCTGACGCCAGGGCATACGATCCGGACCGCTGGGTCTATGTCCCGGATCGCTACTTGGATTATCGCTATCTTCTAGGGACGAAGGGGCGGCGCCCCTTGATCTGTGTGGGGATCAATCCATCTACAGCCAGGCCCGGTGCCCTCGATAACACGCTTAAATCCGTGGAACGCTTGGCTTTGGCCAATGGTTTCGACAGCTTCCTGATGTTCAATGTCTATGCTCAGCGAGCGACGGTACCGGACCACCTGGATAAAGAGTTCAATCAGCAGCTTCATGAAGCGAATATGGCTGCTTTCCGGTATGTCTTGAGTCTAGGTGACAGACCTGCTGTCTGGGCGGCCTGGGGGACACTGATCGAGAAACGCCCCTTTCTCCTGCGGTGTCTGGAAGATATGCTTATGCTTGCCGAGGGTCTGGAGGCCGTTTGGTACAAGGCAGGTAAGCTCAGCAAAATGGGCCATCCGCATCATCCTCTGTACCTTGCCAAAAGCAGCACACTGGAGCCCTTCGATGTCATAAGCTACTGCCGGGAGCAGCGCTTGAGGCGCAAATCATCTACCTAGTTACAAGGCACGGCAATTATTATCTCGATAGTTTAGAATAAGACTAAATTCAGTTTGAAGCGCCGATTAGCCAGGTGCTTCGCTGGGGAGAGGTTTCGGGAAGTGATGCATAATGATGTCATGACAATTTTAGAGGATGCGAGAATCAAGCCGACGACGCAGCGCATAACGATTCTCGAGTATCTGCTGGGCAATCATACGCATCCGAGTAGTGAGCAAATCTTCCAGGATCTCCATAACGAGGAAAATTCGCTCTCGCGGGCGACGGTCTATAATACTCTGAATATTTTCAAGGATAAGGGTCTCGTGCGTGCAGTGGATACGGGCGACGAAGTCTTACACTATGATATACAGCTTAACGATCACGGGCATTTTCAGTGTGAGTCTTGTAAAGAGATCTGGAATATTGAGTTGCCGGCTTCTGAGAAAACCATTTCAGGTCTACCGGCGGATTTTGTGGCCACAGAGTATCTGGTCCTCGTCAAAGGCTACTGCAGTGACTGTCGGCCGAATGGAGAGACGAACTAGGCGTTCTCGCGGATAAAGGCGAGGATGAATTCGTCGTCATAGGCATTATCTTTTACGTAGCTGCTGACTCGAGGGAATTGCTCTCGTAAACGCTCGACGGTTTCAGCTGACACAACATGTTCCATGCGACAGGCATCTTCCGACGCACGTTCTTTGTCTACACCGATCGAAATCAGGAATTCACGCAGAAACACATGGCGCTCATAAACTCGCC
>CAZJTS010000229.1:0-3361 GCA_964548975.1 uncultured Fastidiosipila sp. | reverse complement strand
TATGAGGCGATTGACCTCAAAAAATGCGTAACGGCTAGAGAGGTCTACGGAGGACCTGCTGCTAGCCGCACATCTGAAGCGATTAATTCCTGCCGTGAAGAATTAGCACGCTACATGTAATCTAATATTATTGGTACATCTCTTCCAGGTTTTCGTTCATCTTGACCAGCGAACGAGCCACGGTGTCCAAAGTTTTCTGATCCAAACCCTTATAAAGTTTCTTCATGAAATCTTTGGTTTGAGTACCGGTGGATTTCTGTAGATCGTTGTACTGCTTCTGATTCAGAATGATCCGGATTTTGCGTCGATCAATCGGATCTTTCTTGATTTCCAGATAGTTCTTCTCTTCCAACTGTGAAGCCATACGTTTGACGTTCTGATATGAACTGCCGAATACCTGGGCGAGTTCCTGCAGAGTCGGTGCATAGTCTTCAAAGAGCGATAATGATGTGAGAAGGAACTGTTGGCGCATTGTCAGTCCTTCCATTACCTTGTCCCCGGATGCCTGGATTTTGTTAGCTACTGTAAACAAGTAACCATAAATGACCAGATTTTCAGGGATCTTGTCGATAACTTCTCCAATGTTCTCGATGTTGTTCATACTTCCCTCTTTCGCTACTGTTTTCTTGTACATGACACAAACAGCTTGAATTGTGTCTCCGTAAATAGTGTAATTAAATTCATATTAGCCGTCAACACGATTTGTTCCCATTGTGGTATGCAAACGTGTAATTTATAACGAATTATTATAAAATTAATTATTTTGTTATATTTTGGAGTCTAAATCAGGGATTTGTTTGCTGCAAAGTCGTGCTGCTGACCAGCCTCGCGAAGACCAAATTTCGCTCATCCCACTTTGGTCGATTGTAACAGGTGACCAGCATAATCTCAGAATCTACATCCGGTGCTACGAGATAGGGCGCGAGATCCCGATTGTGAATAAACTTAATGTCATAGATCTGATAGACCAGTTCACGATTCTTCTGAATGATGCGAATCTGCTGCCCTACACGAGTTTCCGGCAGGCGCGAGAAGAAACGTTTACTGTTCGTCATCATCGTGTGTCCCAGAATAGTGGCTCTGCCTCTCTCGCCCAATGTCGATGAGGATTCATACCAACCGGCGCCGTAGCGCAGCGGGACAAGTTTCGCACCTTTGAGTAAAGGCAGATCCAGGTTGATGCTGTCGATCTGGATTTTACCCATGGGAATCAACTCAACGGAATTGGGGACATAGTACTGATCCCGAGGCCGCTCATTAACAGGTTCTGTTTGAACAACCGGTGATGCTTCCTCCTCACCGAACGTTTCCCAGCTCTCCCCTTCAATAGCGTTCGCATCCCGATCGACCCAGATGGAGTCGAAATACTCAGGTTCACCTGTGGGTTCCGGTTCGCTCACCTCTGTCGCATTTGTCACTTCAGTACTGTTCGGCATCTGCGAGGTATGGACTGACTCTCGAGGAACTTCGGGCTCCTCCATCAGGTTATATAGCTGATCCATGACCTTGTCCTGCCGGTAGGCCGTGATATGAGGTCTGGCCAAAAGATAGACCCCGCTTAAAATCAGCACGACAATCAGAACGTCCAGTACGATCATGAACGGTCTTTTCTTTTTCCGGCGGGGTGCTTTCGGGCTGTCGCCATTCAATTGTCTCTGTGCGTGCTTGCGCATGGATTTACCTCGTTTTGCTTCTGCACTATAATTATACAAAGTCCTCAGAGAAAAAGAAGTGATTGGATCATGAATATTGAAGAACATGCCTCGATTTTAAAAGCTGCTTTACGAAAAGAAGCAAAGTTGATCCGCAGTCAAATTGACACTTCCGAGGAAGACCGTATAATCCGCGAAAAAATTACTAGATTTCTTCTGGCCGCTGACCCGGGTCAAACGGTGCTGTCATATCTCGCAATGCCGTCTGAGTTTCAGACGGCCGAAATACTCAATACTTTGGCCAGAGAACGCCCTGATCTGAAACTCTACGCACCGCGCGTGGCCACGAGCGTGAAACAGGGGGCTCTCATGAATTTCCATCTCTTACCCCGGCAGGACGGCATTCTGTGGGAGGAACTGGAGCGCGACAAGTGGGGAATATTACAGCCTGCTCAAGAGGCAAGCCTCTTCTTGCCTGAAGATGCATCTATCTACATCATCGTGCCTGCGCTCTTCCTCGACCGCGAAGGCTATCGCATCGGTTATGGCGGGGGCTACTATGATCGCTTTCTAAAACGGCTGGGGAACCGGGCGCTGACGCTGACCCCTTGTCGGAAATGGCAACTGCGTGACAAATTGCCTCACGATCACTTCGATATGCCCGTTGACCTGCTTTTTGGCCAAAGCCGAGTCATCCTAACAGACAAAAAAGAGTTCCCTCTGAATGACTTACAGAGGGAACTGATATCCGATTAGATTTTCTCGGCCTCAATCTTCCAGATGTCTGAGGCATACTCGCTGATCGTGCGGTCAGAGCTGAAGTACCCTGAATTACAGATATTGATCCAGCAGCGTTTCTGCCAGGCTTTCGTATCCTTGTAGTCTTCGGCGACCTGGTCTTTTACCTTACGATAATCCTCGAAGTCACCCAGAACATAGTAGGGGTCGCCCTTCTCCCAGGAGGAGCCGTCGAGAAGGCTGTTGAAGAGATCCTTGAACATGCCGGATCCGTCGTCCGAGAAGCTACCGTCGACCAGTGAGTCAACGACGCGTTTCAGGCCTTCAACATTCTCGTATTGCCAACGCGGATTATACGAGGGCTTAGCCGCTTCCAGTTCCTCCACATCAGCACCGAAAATGTAGATGTTGTCTTTGCCGACCCGCTCATGGATTTCGATGTTCGCGCCGTCCATGGTTCCCAGTGTTAGGGCACCATTCATCATGAACTTCATGTTTCCTGTACCGGAAGCCTCCATTCCCGCAGTGGAAATCTGTTCAGAGACATCAGCTGCGGGGAACAAAAGCTCGGCTTTGGACACATTATAGTTCTCAACGAAAACCACCTGGATCACGCGGCTGACTTCTTCATCCGTGTTGACCAACCAGGCGATCTCATTGATGTACTTGATGATGGTCTTCGCCCGGAAGTAACCGGGAGCGGATTTCGCACCGAAGAAGAAGACGCGAGGCGTCCAATCCTTGTCCGGGTTCTCTTTGATTCTGTGATAGAGATCGAGGATATAGAAGGCGTCGAGCAACTGACGCTTGTACTCATGTAAGCGCTTAATGATGATGTCGAACTGCGCATCCGGATTCACAGGAGTGTCCTGATGTTTCTCGATAAACTCAGCGATAGCCACTTTACGAAGATGCTTGATTTCAGCTAAACGCTCCAGGACCTTGTCATCTTCACCGTGCTTCAGTAAGCC
>CAZJTS010000228.1:0-3362 GCA_964548975.1 uncultured Fastidiosipila sp. | reverse complement strand
CCTGCCTATGAATGCCATAGGTAAAGAACTGGGCAATTTGCGCGTGGCGTCTTCCGTAGCCGTTGGCGCTCTGATTCGTTTATTCGAACTGCCCAGAGAGCAGATGGCGGAGCTGTTCGCCCTGTCTCTGAAAGAAAGTATCGTCGACATCAATGTCAAGGCGGCTGAACGCGGCTACGACCTGATCACCGATGAGCAGGTTGAGCGCAATCGGAATCTCGTGCAAGAAGACCTGAAGGATGACGAAGAGCCCGCTGACTACAGCGAATGGCTCGTCATGAACGGTAATAATGCGCTGGCACTCGGTGCTTTGGCCGCCGGACTCCAGTTCTATTCCGCCTACCCCATGTCCCCTTCGACGTCAGTTCTGGAAACCTTGGCCTCCGTCATGGATCAGGCCGGCATCGTCGTAGAACAGGCTGAAGACGAACTCGCAGGAATCAACATGGCCGTCGGCGCCTCTTACGCCGGTGCTGTCGCCATGACCGGTACCTCAGGCGGCGGTTATGCGCTGAAGATCGAAGCCATTGCGATGGCCGGTATGCAGGAAATCCCGGTTGTCATCGTCGACGCGATGCGTCCCGGCCCGGTCACCGGTCTGCCCACACGTACAGAGCAGGGTGACCTCAACATGGCGATTTTCGCCGGCAACGGTGAATATCCGAAAGCCGTCATCGCCGTCAAGAATCACGAAGATGCGTTCTACCAGGCGGCCAGGGCTTTGAACATCGCTCAGAAATACCAGATGCCCGTCATTCTTTTGACCGATCAATACCTGGCTGACGGTACGGCTACCATCCCCCGTTTTGATCTGGCCAAAGTCGAGAAAGTCGAAGTAGGTGCGAGTCCTGAAGAAGCCCTCTCCTATAAGGAAGGTTATGAACGCGGCAACACCGCTACCGGTGAAATCACGGAGAAGGATCTGGCCGAATCCGAATACAAGCGTTATCGCGATACCGAGAACGGCATCAGCCCTCGCTTGATTCCCGGAAATCCCTATGCCTTTGTTTCCGCTGATACGGATGAGCATGACGAGTACGGCTTCATCACAGAATCCGCCGAAGTACGTGTCCAGCAGATGGATAAGAGAAAACGGAAAATGACCACCTTCATCAATGAAGATCTCGCAGAACCCGAGCAGTTCGGTCAGGCCGGAAGTGAAGTGCTGCTCATTGCCTGGGGTTCCCTCCAAGGCACCATGCTTGAAGCAGAGCAGAAACTCCGGGATCAGGGCGTGGACGTCAACGTACTGGTCTTCGGTGATATGTGGCCACTGCCGCAGAAGACCCTTACCGAAGCCGCGGCCGACGCAAAACACATTATCAATATCGAACAGAATTCAGACAGCCAGCTCGGTAGTCTGATCCGTAGAGAAACAGGGATTACCATGACGGATTCCATTCTGAAATACGATGGCCGAGCCCTCAGCAGCGATGAAGTCGTCGAAGAGGTGCTGGCTGTACTCAATAGAGGAGGCAATTCATGAGCAATACAATCCAAGTAAGCCAACAAACAGATTTCCATCAGTATGACACCGCTTGGTGCCCCGGCTGCGGCAACCTGGCTATCCAGAAAAACCTGACAGATACGCTGAATGAAATGGGCCTGGACCCGCATAAAGTCCTACTGACCGCCGGTATCGGTCAGGCGGCCAAAACCCCGCAGTTCATCTCCGCCAATCGTTTCTGCGGACTCCATGGCCGTTCTTTGGCCTCAGCAAGCGCGGCCAAAATTGCCAACGATGACCTGACCGTCATCATTAATACCGGAGACGGCGACAGCTTCGGTGAAGGCGGCAACCACTTCATGGCGGCGATCAGACGCAATGTCAACATCACCCACATCGCCCATGATAATCAGGTCTATGGCTTGACGAAAGGCCAGGCCTCCCCCACCGCCTTGAAAGGCTACCAGACTACTGTTCAGACGGGCGGCGTCCGGACCACGTCTTTCAATCCTGTCCTGACCGCCATCACTTTGGGTGCGGGCTTCGTCGCACGAACCTTCACCGGTGACGCCAAACAGTTCTCAGAGATCCTGAAAGCGGCTATCGCCTACGAAGGTTATGCCCTGATTGATATTTTCCAGCCTTGTGTCACATTCAATAAAGTCAACACATTCCAGTGGTACAAGGAAAGAGTGCGCCCCGTCGGCGAAGACTATGACCCGACGAACTGGGAACTCGCCATGAAGACCGCCGCTACCTTCTCCGACGAAGATGGTATCCCGACCGGTATTCTCTATCACGCACCGACGGAATCTTTCAAGAGTCAGAATCCCGTCCTCAGCAAAGGTACGCCTCTCTATCAGCGCGAGCTCGATATGGACTTCTTCAATAAGATCCTGGACGACTACGCCTGGTAAAAATAATAACCGTCATCGTTCAGAGGAGTTCCCGCAGCGGAACTCCTTTTTTAGCTTCGGTCCCGTAAATTCAGCTTGTCAGGCACTTCGTATTGAGAATTGTCGATCTCCACTACAGAACCCGCCTGCGCCAGATCACTCACATAGATGTCATACTTGAAATTTTCAATCGCCAAGTTGAGATGTATGACATCTATATATTCTCTTATACTAGCCTGATACTCAGCATTTTCGAGTGACTTGAGATCCTTCTCCGATACTGACTCATCCAGTGAAAGTATCGTGATGAAGTCCGACATTTTAGCGGCCTCATGGTCTGTAGCATTATCCTCTTGATTGAATGACACGATAGCTGACTCAAAAAGCGGAATGATATAGCCCTCGATCGCATCAGAATAAGACAAATAAACAATATACTCTTTATTTTTCTCCAAGGGCCGCATAGATGCATAGCGGAAGATCTGCCGGTCAACAAGCGCTTCGCTGTTATAGATTATGGCTGTTCCATTAGTATCCTCCAGAAAATCGGAGCCAAAATCATCAACGATTCGGACAGATCTTTTAGAGTAAAAATCCGTGACTGAGCCCTCCGAACTTTCGGAGTAAACACTCTTTTCAGCACTCAAGTCATCTAAAACTTTGACTCTCAGTTTGTAGTCTGTAGCCGACACCAGTTCCCTATGGTTAGTGATCTCGGACGACGCTTTCTGAATGACCAAAGTCGGATCATTTTCATCCGCACATGCGCCCAAGCTAACTAGCAGAGCAAGGACCAAAAGTATTTTTTTCATACGATCTACCCCATCTGTTGTTATATCTACACCACTTATCTATATTGAACAATACATCACAAAAAAACATGTCAAGACCATTTCTTTGGTTACAATTTCAGAATAAGGGTAAAAAATTGCCGTGAAGTTCATCACGGCGATTTTGGTGAGCCCAGCAGGATTCGAACCTGCGACCCACAGCTTAGAAGGCTGTTGCTCTATCCAGCT
>CAZJTS010000227.1:0-3364 GCA_964548975.1 uncultured Fastidiosipila sp. | reverse complement strand
GAAAATAATCCGCTGCCGATCTATCTGACCGCCGGCGAACACACCTTGTCCTTGGAAGCTTCGACAACGGAGATCGCGGATGTGCTTCGCCAGTTGCGCGCGGCGATTTCCGAGCTGAATCACTGGTACAGACAGATTATTATGGTGACCGGTTCGAACCCCGATGCTGATAGACAGCAGGTCGACCTGGATCGTGACTTCCACCTGGATCAGAAGATCCCCGGGCTGATGGAGTCTTTCGTCGAGCTCCGGACGGACCTGGAGCAGATCCAGACCATGATCGATAATATCGGCGGCGTGGGTAATGCGGCCTCTTTCCTGAGTGAGGTGCAGCATCAGCTGACGTCGTTCATTGAGAAGCCTTATACCATTCCGCGCCGTTTGTCCCAGTACAGCAATAACATTTCCAGTTTAGCGACCTTGATGGCGGAGCTCAGAGAGCAGCCGCTGGAGATGGATTACATCAGCTTCACACCCTGGGGGCAGGAGCCCAGTGCGACGCGAGAGCCCTGGCTGAGCCAGGTGGCTTTCCGGGCGCGGGCGCTTTTCGGGTCATTCCGTATTGACTACAATCAGCTCGGTTCGGTTGCCGAGAATCCGGCTCAGGATGAGTGGGACGGCAATCCGCTGAAAGTGTGGATTTCGGTCTCGGATTTGGCCGGCACGGCGAACACGGGTGTCTTCTCGGGTCGTGACCAGGCGGAGGTGTTAAGGACCCTAATCGACGATCAGTTTACGCCGAGGACCGGCATCCCTGTCGAAGTCAGCTTGATCGCGAACAGCGCGATTCTGACGCAGGCGACGATGGCCGGCATGGGGCCTGATGTGGCGGCTTTTGTGTCCTCACAGACACCGGCACAGCTGGCGATGCGTGGGGCTTTGACCGACCTGAGCACATTTGAAGAATGGGATCAGGATATCGAGGCCTTCCACTGGTCGGCGTTGGAACCTTATAACTACGAGGGCGGCTACTATGCGATGCCTGAGACTCAAAGTTATGACATGATGTTCTACCGCACCGATATCTTCGATGAGTTGGAACTCGAGATCCCGAATACTTGGGAAGAGTACTACTCGCTCCTGCCGAAACTGCAACAGTTCGGTATGCAGGCCGGGATTTACCAGTCTGATCAGACCTTTGCGTCACTGCTCTATCAGCGGGGTGGTCAGTTCTACAATGATTCTTTGACGAGAACGGCTTTTGATGAGCCCGAAGCGCTTGAAGCTTTCAGGCAGTGGACGGGTTTTTACGTCGACTATTCGATGCCGCTGGTCTTTGACTTCTTCAATAGATTCCGTACGGGCGAGATGCCGATGGGTATTGTCCGCTATACCAATGCCAACTTCCTGAGTGCCGGTGCTCCCGAGCTCGACGGTCTCTGGGCTTTCGCGCCGGTGCCGGGCACCGTTCAGCCGGACGGCTCAATCGAGCGTCAGGTCACGGCGGATTCCACTTCGTCCATCATTCTGAAGTCTTCGGAAAATCAGCAGGCCGCCTATGAGTTCCTGCGTTGGTGGACCGGAACCGAAGCGCAGAGCAGTTTCGGTCTGTCACTCGAGCAGATCATGGGGCCGGCGGCGCGTTATCCCACCGCGAACCTCGCGGCTTTCGACACTCTGCCCTGGTCTGCGGAGCAGGCGGGCATGCTGAGAGAACAGTGGGAAGACGTGATTGCGATTCCGCCCGTGCCGGGTAACTATCAGATCAATCGTGAGTTGTCATTCGCGTTCCGTTCGGTGGTCTATGAACACACGAATCCGCGTGAGACACTGAACCGCTACAACATAGAAATCAACGATGTCATACATCGTAAGCGGGCTGAATTCGGCCTGCCGACAGAGGGAGGAGAATTGCGATGAAAGGGAAAATAGGGAAACTCCCGCTGCTGGTATTCCTGGGGCCGTTTACATTACTATTCCTGATCTTTACGATTATTCCGATTCTGGGTTCAGTTGCCCTGAGCTTTACGAATTTCAACATGCTGCAGACGCCGGACTTCCTGGGCTTGGCGAACTACGTCCGCATGTTCTTCGACGATGATGTATTCCTCATCGCAGTCCGGAACACCCTGATCTTCGCCCTGATTACGGGCCCGATCGGTTATATCCTGTCCTTCATCGTGGCCTGGTTCATCAATGAGTTTGCGCCGCCGATCCGTAAGACGTTTACCTTTATCTTCTATTCGCCGATTTTGGCCGGTAATGTCTACTTCATCTGGACTTATATTTTCTCGTCCGATGCGTACGGTCTGATGAACTCTACGCTCATTCGGCTGGGCGTCGTGAACGAAGCGGTCCAGTGGCTGACCGATCCTCGCTACATCATGTTCGTGGTCATGCTGGTTATGTTCTGGCTCAGCATGGGTACCGGATTCCTGGCTTTCGTGGCCGGTCTTCAGTCGATGGATCCGCAGCTCAATGAAGCCGGTGCTATCGACGGTATCCAGAACCGCTTCCAGGAACTCTGGTACATCACGATTCCGCAGATGGTGCCGATGCTGCTCTTCGGTGCGGTTATGTCGATTTCCGAATACGCGGAAGAACTGCCTAGAATTCGGGCCATGGGCTATGACTACATCTGGCTTCTGCCGATCTTCACCCACCCGGGGGACAGCGTCTACGCACCGCCGGATCAGACGGAGATCGACCCGCGATACGGGGGGAGAGAGGGTGCACAGGACTTCATTAGCAAAGCGCACGAACTCGACATGGGCGTCCTCTTCGATCTCGTGCCCCACGGTCCCGAGCCCCATTACCCGATCGTCAAGGAGAATCCGGACTGGTCGTCCCGCAAGCCCGACGGCAGTTATCAGATCGAATGGGATTGCGTCTCCTTCGACTACAACAATTCTGAATATATGGCCTATACGCATCAGTTCATGCACGACTATGCTGCTGAACTCGGTGTCGACGGCGCCCGTATCGACTGTGCGATGGGCGGCCTGTCCAATTGGTCACCGCAGCCCGGTTTCCGGCCCAGCGAATCCGGACTCAGAGCCGGTCTGACCATCAGCAAAACGGTCCGCGAAGGCATCATTTCCGGAGGCAGAACTCCGCTGATCCTGCCGGAGAATTTCCACCCCGTTCCGCAGTACGCACCCTACACGGACCTCTTCTACGATATGACCCTCTACCGGCTCATCTACGACCTGCGCATGCAGGGCGCCGAAGCGCCGGAACTCGCCACGCAATTGACCAAGTGGCTCAGAATGCAGAACGCGTCGAGTCCGGAAGGTCTCGTGCGCCTGCGTTATCTGTCGAACCACGATACGGCGGACTGGACCTGGGATGCCGCCCGCCCGATCGTCGTCCATGGCGTCGAGCGCTCACAGGCACTCTGGGCCTTGATGACCCTGATCGACGG
>CAZJTS010000226.1:0-3371 GCA_964548975.1 uncultured Fastidiosipila sp. | reverse complement strand
TATGCAGGGTCTGATATAAGTCTTCGGCGACCCTGCGGCACTCGGACTCATGTTCGGCGGTAATACCGATCGTCGCCATCACACTATAGGGCGGGTAGCCGAGCGCCTTTCGGAAGGCCAGTTCCTGTTCAACAAACTCAGCATAATCCTGCTTAGCTGCTGTGGCCAAAGCATAGTGATCGACATCGAAAGCCTGAATATAGACCTTGCCGGGGAGCGCTTGTCTTCCCGCACGGCCCGCTGTCTGGGTCATCAATTGGAAGGCCGTTTCGGCTGCCCTGATGTCATTTCGTCCCAGCATCTGATCCGCTGAGAGCACGGCGGACACCGTCAATCTCGGGAAATCATGCCCTTTGGCGATCATTTGGGTGCCGATCAGGATCGCCGGACCGGCCTCGCGAAACTCTTTCAGCAGCCTGGCGTGCGCATGGGCTCCCTGGGTCATATCGTGATCCATCCGCACGATCGTTGTATCCGGAAAAAGCGATCGACAGATCGACTCAAGCTTCTGGGTTCCCGCGCCGTAGAGGATCATTGCGGCTTGGCCGCAGCTCGGACAGAGTTCGGGCACTTGCTGGATATGGCCGCAGTAATGGCAGAGCAGGCGGTGTCTGTCTCTGTGATAGGTCAGGCCGATTGAGCAGTTGGGGCATTCCACAGCGGCTCCGCAGTCGCTGCATAGACAGGTGGAGGCGAAGCCCCGGCGATTCAGGAATAGGAGCACTTGCTCGCCTTTGGCCAAAGCCCGGCGCATCGCCTCTTCAAGCTCCTTGCTGATGAGGCCTTCGGTCTCAGAATTCCAACTCTTCCTCAGGTCAATGACCTCGGTTTGTGCGAGAAACGCTTCACCGGGACGCTCCGTCAGGCGGAGGAGTTGTGCCTTATGATCCAGAGCCCTCTGGTATGTGTCCAGTGAGGGTGTGGCGGAACCCAGAACCAGGACTGCGCCTTCATTACGACTACGGAGTCTGGCGATGGTTGCCGCATGGTAGCGGGGCGCCATGTCCGACTGATAGCTCTCTTCCTGCTCTTCGTCGATCACAATGAGCCCCAGATTCTCGAGCGGCGAAAAGACGGCGGACCTCGCACCAATGACGATATGTGCCTGCCCCTGACGGATCCGCTCCCAGTAATCGAAGCGCTGTCTCGGAGTGAGGCGGCTATGCATCACCGCACATTCACCCGGGAAAGCCTGCTCGAAACGGCCGGTCATCTGAGGCGTGAGGGAGATTTCGGGCACCAGAATCAGAACAGATTTTCCTTGAGATCTGACTTTCTGAGCAGCTTGAAGATACACTTCCGTCTTGCCGCTGCCGGTGATACCGAAGAGGAGAAATTCCTGGGGGATCTCGCCCGCTTGCCAGGGGGCCGATGTGGCCTGCGTGATGCTTTCGAGGGCCGCACGTTGATCGGGGGTCAGTTCGTCTTCTGAAACTACTTTTACGGGCGGCAGCAAGTCATCGGCGGGAGGGGCTAAATCCTCGTCCACGTAGGGGCGCCTTTCGAAGTTCACCAGGTCTTTTTTCTGTAATGTTTTCAACGTGCCGCGCTTGATCTGACAGGCTTGCAGGAGGTCCGGGACCTGGACATCGCCTTCCAGCAGCAGAAAACGCACCGCATCCTCCTGCTGTACAGAGCCCAGCGCCTGTTCATCGAGCAAGGTGGCGGCTCTATCCCGGTCGGTTAGGAAGCAGTATTCCACCGTTCGTGACTTGATCTGCTGGTCGGCCTCATGCGTATGGGTCAGGTAGCCTAGTGCTTCGTAGCGCCGAAGTTCACTTCTGGTATAGCCGGTGCTTTGTAATTCGGCCAAAGGCACCTGATCCGCCCCCTGAAAGTGCGCGAGAACATCCGGCGGAAGCTCTGTGCGACCTAAGTCGGTCAGGAGGAGCTCTTCGGCAAGCTGTAGTTTCACGCCGCCGGGCAGCATCACAGATACCGCCTGACCGTAAGTGCAGGCATAGCGTTGCTTCATCTGGGCCAGGAGTTTCAGTTGCGCGGGCAAGAGTAAGGGCCATGCGTCGAGGCATGCCTCCAAAGTTTTCAGCTTATCCGGGTCAGCCGGGGGATCCGCGAGGGAAAAAACAAAGCCTTCTTCTAAGCGGTCACCGCGCCCGAAGGGAAAGAGAACGCGCCGACCGGGCACAGCATCGTCGGTCAAATGCGGGGGCACCTTATAACTGTACAAACGGTCATAGGGCGGTGTTGCCTGGCGTAAAATGACATTGACGTAGTGCACGGTCCGGGAATCCTCCTTCGTTAGAATCCCCTATAGCATATCAAATAATGATAACTGTGCGGACGCCGGAATGTGCGAGAGAATGCCCGCGTCAACCATGGATTGCACGGCTGCCTGACCTAGGCCGGAGCGGCGCTGTAGATCTTCATGGCTCTTGAATTCGCCTTCTTTTCTTGCCTGGAGGATAGCCTGCGCCATGGCAGTGGAAATCGATGGCAAAGTATTGAGCGCCGGCATGATTTCTTTTTCGTTAATCACCAGGAAACGCCGGGCACCGGCTTTCTCGATGTCAATCGGCGCGAATCTCAGACCTCTGAGATACATCTCTTCAACCAGTTCGATGATGTAGTAGATTTTCACTTCCCGGTCCGTAAGCTCGTGGAAGTTTGTGTGCATCTGCTCGCGCAAAGCCGTGATTTTGGCCGGTGTCTGACACATGAGGGCGTAGTCGAATTCATCCGCACGCACACTGAAGAACGCAGCATAGTAGGCTTCGGGGTGATAGACCTTGAACCAGGCAACTCTGAGCGAGGAAATAACGTAGGCGGCTGCGTGGGCCTTCGGGAACATGTACTTAATCTTCTGGCAGGATTCAATGTACCACTCAGGAACGCGTTTCTCGCGCATCAAGGCTACCGCTTTCTCGGTCAGGCCTCTTCCCTTACGCACTTTTTCCATGATGTCGAAAGCATCTTTCGGCGGCAGGCCCCAGTTAATGAGGTTCGTCATGATGCCGTCACGACAACCGATAACATCGTTGATCGTCGCGGTGCCGTTGCGGATCAGGTCCTGGGCATTGCCATTCCAGACGTCGGTACCATGCGATAAGCCCATCAGCTGGACGAGATCGAAGAATTGTGTCGGCCTGGTCTCCTTGATCATGTCCCTGGCCATCCGCGTACCCATTTCAGGGAGGCCCAGACTGCCCGAATCCGCGGGGGTGCTTCCGGGCGCGAGTCCGAGGGGCTCAGTGGATGTGAACAGGCCCATGACTTTGGCATCCGGGATAGGGATATCTTCGATTTTTTTGCCGGTCAAGTCACTCATGACCTTGAGCATCGTCGGATCATCATGGCCCAGGATATCCAGTTTCAGGATCGTGTCATGCATCGAGTTGAAGTCGAAGTGCGTG
>CAZJTS010000225.1:0-3372 GCA_964548975.1 uncultured Fastidiosipila sp. | reverse complement strand
TGCCAAAACCATGGGCGCCTGGTACTCTTCTTACTATAATGTAACAGCCAATCCAACGGACGAAGAAGCCGACACTCCGGGTGTTGCCTGGCCGAAGGGCGAAGGCGGCGAAGAAGGCGGTGAAGTCGGTGTTTCCGAAGCGCCTTGGAACGCCATCGAAGATTTCAGCGAAACTACTAATTCACCTTCACCCTGGCAGTACCGTTTCACGATGGATCAGGGCGAAACAATCGAGCTCATGGACGCTTATCAGACGGTGGACTGGGGTAAATACTGGTATCCGCAAGCCGAGTCCTTCACCGGTGTCGGTCTGAACAATGACGCTGAAGGCTACATTGAACTGAACGTCGCTGACAATAATGCTGAAGCTTCAGTGCTCACCTTCAGTGCGCCCGAAGCCGGCAATTACAAAGTCAATGCTTTCAATGTCCCTAACCTCTGGGGTCAGGACGGAAAGGCTTTCCGCATCACTCGCGGTACAGATATCATCTACGAAGGTATGATCGAGAACCCGGAACCTGAGGCTCACGCCTGGGATCTGGAAGTGCCCGAGTTTGTCGTCGAGTTTGTCGTCGCCCTTGAAGAGGGTCAGGATCTGAACTTCTTCGGAGTCACCATCGGCTCCTGGTTCAGCGTCTATCTCAATGTCACCGTTGAGCCGACCGAAGACGCCGAAGCCCTGCCCGCAGGTGAGGAAGAACCGGAAGAAACTACCGAAGCTACTGAAGAACCGACCGAAGCGCCGACCGAAGCGCCGACTGAAGCTCCCACGGAAGCTCCGACTGAAACTGTAGCGCCGACACAGACCAATCCGGCCACCCCTGCTGACAGAGAAGGCCTCAGCACCCCCGCGATCGTCGGGCTGGTTGTCCTGGGAATCGCTGCCATTACCGGTGTCTGGTACGCAGTCAAAAAGAAAAAGAACTAAGCTCACTTAAAACTAAGAACCGAGCTGGGAAACGGGCAGGCACTGCCTGCCCGTTCTCATATAAACGAAAAGAGAGAATTGTTTAAATGATCACAAGCGCCTCAATGATGTGTATGGATCCCATCAATATCGCCAGGGATATGGAAACGCTCGAACCTTACATCGATGTTTTTCATGCCGATGTCATGGATGACCATTATGGGCCGAACCTGGCCATGTCTTTGGACACAATTCAGGCTTGCGTTAAGGCGACGGAAAAACCGGTCGAGACGCATCTGATGGTTATGGATCCCAGACAATGGATCGACGGCCTGATTGATGCCGGCGTCCGCGCGATCAGCATCCATGCTGAAGTGATCAATGCGCATGCTTTCCGCACCTTGAACCGTATTCGGGAAGGCGGCTGTGAAGTGGGTATCGTTCTGAACCCCGCGACACCTCTGGAGATCTGCCTGCCCTATCTGGACCTTATCGACCTCATCACGATCATGACGGTGGACGTCGGCTATGCCGGCCAGGCTTTCATCCCTCAGGTCGTACCCAAAATCGAAACTGCCCCGGAGCTTCGTGAGAAGCACCGTTTGAACTATAGAATCCAGGTTGACGGCGCCTGTAACGCCTCAACCTATGAACAGACCATGCGCGCCGGCGCAGAGAGCTTCGTTATGGGCTCAAGCGGTCTGTTCGGTCTCGATCCGGATCTGGCCAAAGCCGCCCAGCTGATGCAAGAGCAAATCAGACAGGCCGCCGACCTGACCTCACAGCACAGAAGTGGAGGCACTTTATGAACCAATGTATTCTCGGGATCGATCTCGGGGGGACGAATATCCGGGTCGGTCTTGTAGATAGAGATGCGAACTTAAGAGCATTCGAAATGAGTTCCACGCCCGAAGTCCTGAATGACGATCCGGTCAATAATCTCATTGCCTATATTGGCGATTATCTGCAGCGGCATTTGGCCGGTGAGCTGCCGGACGCGATCTCGATCGGTGTGCCGTCCACCATTTCGAAGGATCGCCGCACGATTCTCTCTACTCCGAATATTGAATCACTGAACAATGTCGAGTTATGTACATTATTGGAAGATGAATTCGCTACCCGGATATTTCTGAATCGTGATGTCAATCTGCTCATGTATTATGATCTCTATCATTTTGAGCTGCCACTGAAATCCACGACCATGGCCTGTTACTTCGGTACCGGGCTGGGTAATGCGATTTTGATGGACGGCAAACTCCATCTCGGTAAAAACGGCGTCGCTGCGGAGCTCGGCCACATCCCGATCGCCGGCAATCACCGGCTCTGCGGCTGCGGCAATGTCGGCTGTGCCGAAACGATTGCTTCCGGCCGTTATCTTGAGACATTAAGAGACGAGTATTTCGCCCATACGGCGATCTCGGATCTTTTCAAGGTCGAGTGGCCCCACCCCGTGCTCCATGAGTTTGTCGATCACATGGCCTCCACCGTCGCGACCGAGATCAACATCCTCGATCCGGATTTCGTCATTCTGGGGGGCGGGATCTTGCAGATGCCGGACTTCCCCTATGACACATTTTTGGCCAAAATCCGGAACAAAGCCCGTAAACCCTACCCGTCTGAGACCCTCGAGTTCTATCGCTCCCACCAGCTGCAGGATAACGGTGTGATCGGCGCGGGACTCTACGCGATCAGAGAAATTGAGAACATCCCCCCACTGACGCTCCAGAAGAGCGACAGATTCCAAAGGAGAATTATATGAAAATCGTCATTGCCTCGGACCATACCGCACTGGACTTGAAACATGAATTGATCAAGGAGATCGAAAGCCTGGGTCATGGGGTCACCGATCTCGGACCTCACTCCGCTGAACGTACCGATTATCCGCTCTACGGAGCGGCGGCTGCAAATCAGGTGGCCGACGGCACTTATGACCTCGGTGTGGTGATCTGCGGCAGTGGTGTCGGCATCGGCATCGCCGCCAATAAAGTTCCGGGGATCCGCTGCTGCACCTGCTCTGAACCCTATAGTGCCATGATGTCCCGTCAGCACAACGACGCCAATATGTTGGCGCTAGGCGCTCGCGTGGTCGGCAATGAACTCGCCAGAATGATCGTCCGGCTCTGGCTCGAAACCCCCTATGAAGGTGGACGCCACGCCAGACGTGTGGATCAGCTGAAGCAACTCGATCAGGATCCCCTGGCCTTGGGAGGTCCCGATGCAGACTAAAGTCAAAGTACTGGTCGTCGGCAGCATGAACCGCGACCTTGTCCTCACAATGAAGCGCTTCCCAGTGGCCAATGAGACCGTCATGGGTGAGAGCTTTAGCTATGTCGCCGGCGGTAAGGGCGGCAATCAGGCGGTGGCAGCCGCCAGGATCGGCGGGCAGGTCACCATGCTCGGGGCTGTCGGTCCAGACGAAAACGGCGATGACCTACTGAAGGGGCTGGAAGCCGACGGCATAGACG
>CAZJTS010000224.1:218-3377 GCA_964548975.1 uncultured Fastidiosipila sp. | reverse complement strand
CACCAGCCTTATCATCGCCCACCGCCTCTCTACCATCCGCAATGCCGACACAATCGTCTACCTCGACCAGGAGGGCATTCGCGAGCAGGGATCCCACGCTGAGCTCATGGCCCAGAACGGCCCCTACCGCCAGCTCTACGAAGCCCAGTACCGTTCTCTCTAGACCTGTTTAATCAATAAGAGCTGCCCCTGTCCGGTTATTGCACCTGGATAGTGGCAGCTCTTTTATATTTACTCCCATACTCAAATGGATACTGCTCCCTTAAGCGTGGAAGGCCAACGCCGCCCATGACCGGGACTTTGACCGCTAAAGCGCTAAATCCAAAACCTGCTGAGCATCCTCAACGAAATGCATCAAGAGTTTGGCACGGACACTTTCGGGTACGTCATCGAGGTCCTTCCGATTATCCTCCGGAATAATGACCGTCTTGATTTGAGCTCGATCCGCAGCGATCAGCTTCTCCTTGAGTCCGCCGATTGCCAGCACCCTGCCACGCAGCGTGACTTCACCGGTCATAGCCAGACTCGGTTCGACCTTGCGCTTCGTAATCGCCGACATGATCGCCGTCACCAGCGTAATTCCGGCTGATGGACCGTCCTTAGGCGTAGCTCCCTCGGGCACGTGCACATGGATATCGTGCTTCTCGAAGAAGTCAGCGGCTATCTCATACTGCTCGGCCCGCGAACGCACATAGGCCAAAGCCACCTGGCAAGACTCCTGCATAACATCGCCCAGCTGGCCGGTGATGTTCAGTTTGCCATGCCCGGGCATGGTCAGCGCTTCGATCTCCAGCGTATCACCGCCGGCAGCCGTCCATGCCAGTCCTCGCACCAGGCCGACCAGAGGCTTCTTGCCAGCCTTGTCGTAATGGAAGCGTGCTTTTCCGGCGTAGTCCGCGAGATTCTTTGGAGTCACTCGCACGACCGCGAGTGAACTTTCACCTTCTGCAACGGACTCTTCTGTCTTGTCATCTGCCGCGCTCGCGATCTGCAGAGCAGCTTTACGACAGATTTTGGCCAAATGACGCTCCAGCTGACGTACACCCGCTTCGGCTGTATAGTTGCTGATCAGATCCTGCATCGCAGGTTTGGTGAAGGCGAGCTGGTTCTTCTCCAGAGCATTTTCACGCATCTGCTTGGGCAAGAGGTGACGTTTGGCAATTTCGTACTTCTCGGGCATCGTGTAGCCACTAAGCTCAATGACCTCCATGCGGTCATAAAGCGCCGGGGGAATCTGGTCGGCCCGATTCGCAGTCGTAATAAAAAGCACATGCGAAAGGTCATAGGGTAACTCCAGGTAGTGGTCACGGAAAGAGTTGTTCTGTTCCGGATCCAGAACCTCCAGCAGGGCCGAAGAAGGGTCCCCCTTGTAATCGGCTGCCAGTTTGTCGATCTCATCCATTAAGATCAGAGGGTTATCGGAATCTGCCTGGATCATCGCGTTGATAATGCGACCCGGCATGGATCCGATATACGTGCGGCGATGGCCGCGAATCTCGGCTTCATCACGTACTCCGCCAAGTGACATACGGACAAAGGACCGGCCCATCGAAGCGGCAATTGAAGAGGCAACAGAGGTCTTGCCGACACCGGGAGGACCGACCAGACAAAGAATAGGTCCTTTGCTGCCTTTTTCCCCCTTGAGCAAACGCAGCTTTTCAACAGCGATGTACTCCATAATGCGATCCTTAACCTGCTCGAGACCATAGTGATCCTTGTCAAGTCTGCGCCTGATTTTCTTGAGGTCGTAATGCAGTTCACTCATTTGGCCCCAGGAGAGGTCAAACACGGTATCCAGATAATTGCGCAATACCGCAGCCTCAGGGTTTTGAGGTGCGTAATTGGCCAGCTTGTCAATCTCTTTGGCCAGCTTCTCCTTAGCATGCTCACTTACATGAAGGTTCGCCAGTTTTTCGCGAAATTCTTCGGCAATCGTGCGATTATCACCGCTTTCACCAAGCTCTTGCTGAATCACCTTCATCTGCTCACGTAAAAAGTACTCGCGTTGCCCCTTCTCGACTGACTCCTTGACCTTTTCGTTCAAGGACTTCGCATAACGGGCCATGAGAACCTCGCGATTCAATTTCTTCAAGAGATAAGTCAAACGGCTGGCCACATCTTCCAGTTCCAGATAGCGCTGACGGTCCTTGAGCATGGCCAAAGTCTGGCTGGCAACCTTATCGGACAAGATGGCCGGATTGCCTTCTTCGGCCAGCGTGTTGACAGCATCCCCGCTCTGTCTGCCGGTCTCCACCACAAAAGCCTGATACGCCTCGACTACACCTCGACGCTTCGCTTCCAGCATAAACTGCTGCTTTTGCTCTTGCGGCAGGTTCTCCGGCAGCTTACGCACTTTAATTTGTGACTTGTGACCCGCATAGTCTGTTTCGATAATTTCTGCTCGTTGCAGACCTTCCAGAGTTACACGTAAGATGCCGGTTTCATTAATTTCCACCACCTGACGAATCTTCGCCACACAGCCGGTGGTGTATAGATTTTCGTACTCCGGCCATTCGATCTCGGAATCCACCTGTGTGGTGACAAACAGCAACATGTCTTCATCAAGTGCCAGCCCGATTGCTTCTTTGGAAAGTTCCCGACTGACATCAAAGGTCAGGTTCAAGTACGGGATCAGGACAACACCGCGCAACGGCAGCAGAGGGTACTCCCTGATACCGGAAGACTCATCGGCTGGTTCACCCTTCTCTTCGAAATCCTTTTTCTCTTCTCCGGAATCAGTCGGGAAATCAGTCGAAAAATAGCTTTCAACACCAACCTTTATTTTTTTTATATTCTCATCACTCATATATCATCAATCCTTACCAGAATAATTTCGTTGATTCTGTTGATGATTATAGCATTGATTAAATTTGGCCATAGAAACCAAAAAGCCCCTCCATCCAGAAGGGTTGACTTCAATAAAGCAGAGAATAAAAAAACTCCCGGGTTGCCCCGGGAGTCCTTAGCTATAGTAGAGAACGATTAGAGATCGATCTTGGAAACAGTACCGGCACCAACAGTGTGGCCGCCTTCGCGGATAGCGAAACGCATACCTTGCTCCATAGCGACGGGAGTGATCAGATCTACCGTGATGGTGATGTTATCACCAGGCATGACCATCTCAGTACCTGCCGGCAGGTCCATAACACCAGTAACGTC
>CAZJTS010000224.1:0-208 GCA_964548975.1 uncultured Fastidiosipila sp. | reverse complement strand
GCCGGAGAAGAAAGGCTTGTGACGGCCGCCTTCTGCCTGGGTCAGAACATACATCTGACCTTCAAACTTGGTGTGAGGAGTAATAGAACCGGGCTTGGCGATAACCTGACCGCGCTCGATATCAGTACGGTTTACACCGCGGAGCAGAGCGCCGACGTTGTCACCTGCAACTGCAGTATCAAGAACCTTACGGAACATTTCCAGACCG
>CAZJTS010000223.1:0-3386 GCA_964548975.1 uncultured Fastidiosipila sp. | reverse complement strand
TGAGCACTGGATGAATACGGGCGACAACACATGGGACCTGCCTGAATCTGCAGGCGGTGACCCGACCAAGCGCGCCTACTATGAGATCTTTGCGCCGCTGGAATATGAATCCATGAATCTGATCTGGAAGTCTGAACCGGAGATCAATGCACAAATCGATGAGCACTATCGCGGTTTACCTGAGATCACCAATCCTTTGACCGGTTTCGTTGCTGATATGGAAGCACTCGCTGAATACAACACCATTGATATCTGGGGTGAAATGTACGCCATCGCTCAGAAGGCACGTCCGATCGAGGACTTCGAAGTCGTCATCGAAGAGTTCAATAACTCGGGTGGCAGAGAAATGTACGAAGAACTCAGCAGACAGTTCCAGGAATGGAAAGCAAGCAATTAATGCCCGTTGGGGAATACTGATTTGACTGCAGGGGCCCGTTAGGGTCCCTGTGGTTACAAGGGAGAAAGTCATGCAATCGATTAATAAGACTGCCTCTAAGTCACGGAATTCGGGGCAGTTTTCCGGTAGACAACTTAGAAAAAAACACGGACTTTGGCAGAACCTGACGCGTTATCGCACCCTCTACCTGATGTTCTTACCGACTGCCATATTTTTACTCGTTTTTAACTACGTGCCCTTGTGGGGCATAATTCTGGCGTTCAAGAACTATGTGCCCTGGTTAGGGTTCAACCAAAGCAAATGGGTGGGCTTCGATAATTTCCGTTACATCTTCAGTACACCGGATTTTAGCCGTCTCGTCAGGAACACACTGCTGATCAATATCTATAAGATTGCCTGGACCTTCCCGGCCCCGATCATCCTGGCCCTGATGCTCAACGAAGTACGGGTTAAGCGATTCAAGAATGTGGTGCAGACGATCTCCTATTTGCCGCACTTCATCTCCTGGATCGTGGTGAGCGGGATTATGTATAACCTCTTGAACTATAACTTCGGTATCCTGAATAACATCATCGAACGCTTCGGTGGGGATGCTATCCAGTGGTATATCCGAAAAGACCTCTGGCGGAGTATTCTGGTTTCGACGGCGATGTGGAAGAGTGTCGGTTATAGCTCCATTATTTATTTGGCCGCGATTTCCGGGATTGATAACGAACTTTATGAAGCGGCGGTCGTGGACGGTGCCAATCGTTGGCAGCAGACCCGTTTCATCACAATACCGTCGATTATGCCGACGGCTTCGATCATGTTCATACTCAGTATCGGCGGCATCATGTACGGCGACTTTGGCCAAATCTATGCCCTGATCGGTTATAACTCATCACTGTTCCCGACGACTGACGTGCTGGACTTCTTTATTTACCGTGTTGGTCTTCAAGGCGGGAAGTTCAGTGTCGGTACGGCGCTGGGTCTCTTCCAGTCAGTGATCGGTTTCGCGATGGTTATGCTGTCGAATAAAGGCGCGAAGAAATTGGGAGGACAGGGGATATGGTAAGTCAGACAAGACGCAAACGGCGGTTCAAGGATCCGACCGCACCGGCATTGCCGGCCAAAATTCTGATCTATGGTTTCCTGATTTTCTTATCCTTATTGTTCCTGGTGCCCTTTTTGCTGATGGTCATGGCGTCATTCACACAGGAAAGTGAGATCATGCGTAATGGTTTCAGCCTCTTTCCTTCGAGTCTGACCGGTGCAGCATATTCATATCTCTTCGGCTCAAGTAATCAGTTTGTGCAGGCGTTCAAGGTCACGAGTCTCCTGACCGTGGTGGGAACGACCAATGCGCTGGTGTTTTCAGCGCTGGGGGCGTATGCTCTGTCGAAACCTTATCTGCCGTATCGCAAAGGTATGACGATTTTCGTTGCCTTTACGATGCTCTTCAATGGCGGCCTGATCCCCTGGTATCTGATCGTCGATGGCCTGAATCTCACGAATACCTTCTTCGCGCTCTTCATACCGAGCACGATTCAGGTCTGGAACCTGATCATCATGCGTAACTTCTTCCAAGCGCTGCCGCTCAGTCTGGAAGAATCGGCGCGATTGGACGGCGCGACGGATTGGCAAGTTTTCTTCAGGATTATGTTGCCGCTGTCCAAGCCCATCCTCGCCACCATGATCGTCTATATGGGCGTCGGTTATTGGAATGAGTGGTATAACGCCCTGATTCTGACCACGACCAAAAAGGAACTTCATACCCTGCAGCTTCTGCTGCGAAGCATTCTGTCGACTTCCGTACTCACATTGACCGGGCGCGGCGGTGTTAAGCAGGTCAATACGACCGGCGGCGTCACGCCTTCGGAGAGTTTGAGGATGGCGGCCGTGGTTGTTGCGACGGTGCCGATCCTGGTGATCTATCCCTTCCTGCAACGCTATTTCGTCAAAGGTATTATGGTGGGTTCCATCAAAGGGTAATTATGTCGCCGGACTTGGCTTTGGCCAAAGTCCGGTTTGACATTTTCATTCTAAAAATAGTACGATACTCCTACACATGAATGATTGTTTAATTGTTCAGTTGATAGGAGTTTTTAATGCGTAATGATATAGATGTAAAATGTGATGTAGATGTCATCCACGAAGCTGTGGCGAAGCGGGTGAAGGCCAGTATGCCGGAAGAGGTGACTCTCTACGATCTGGCGGAGCTTTTTAAGGTTTTCGGCGATTCGACACGCATCCGGATTCTCTGGGCTCTGGATGAAGCCGAGATGTGCGTCTGCGATATTGCCTATGTGCTGAACATGTCGCAGTCGGCGATCTCGCACCAGTTGCGCGTGCTGAAGCAGGCCAACCTGGTGAAGAACCGGCGGGAGGGGAAGATCGTCTTCTATTCGCTGGTCGATGAGCATGTCAAGTACATTCTCAAACAGGGCTTGATCCACACGAATGAGCCGGATCTCGCAGAGGAGGGCTGAGATGGAACTCTATCTGCAAGGTCTGAGCTGTGCGGTCTGCGCCGAGAAAATTCAGCAGCGGGTGAATGAACTGCCGGAGGTGAAGAAAGCTTCCCTCAGTTTCGCAACAAGTATTCTGAGCATTGTACCTGAGGCTGGGGCGGAGTCCGAGATCCTTCAAGCGACTGCAGCCATCGTTGCCCAAGTGGAACCTGATGTAATCGTGACGTCTCGAGGGCAGGAACGGGCTGATTCTAGCGACGGCCACCTGAGTTACTTACTGAAGCTGGGGGCGAGCGGCCTCCTGTTTCTTCTGGCACTTTTATTGGATTTGCCTTCCGGCGTGACATTTGTGCTGTACTTAGCGGCCTATCTTGTGGCCGGCGGCGAAGTCATCTACAAGGCTGTGCGCGGTGTGCTTAACCGCGAGTTCTTCGACGAGAACTTCCTGATGACGATCGCGACCATCGGCGCTTTTGCGATCGGTGAGTATCCGGAAGGTGTCGCAGTTATGCTGTTTTATCAGCTGGGGGAGTTTTTCC
>CAZJTS010000222.1:0-3391 GCA_964548975.1 uncultured Fastidiosipila sp. | reverse complement strand
GCGTGCGCCAGGGCAATCGCCCACCGCAGCCGGCCGGGGTGCAGCCGAGCATCCATTTAGTTCAAAGAGCCCATAGTTACGTTTCAAGGTAACTATTCAGCTACGTCCGCCCTGAATCACGCTCAGGCCATTTGTCAGGGCCTTTTTGTGGTTCCTTACAGTGCCTTTCCATCCAAACTGAGGATTCAGGCGGTAACTATAACTGCGCCCTACTTTAGGGCCCTGAAGGATCACAGACAGGTCGATGAGAGCTTTCACTGAACGGCTCACATTGGTTTTCTGCATGCCTAAAGCTTCGGCAATATCAGCTTGGGCAATTTGAATGTAATTTTCATAATCGAGATCAGCTAACAGCATCATCAAGACTTTGAATTGCTCCCCTGTGAGGGTCTTAGCAAGGATCTTTAAAGCGTCTTGGTTCATAGTGAAATGCCTCTCAAAAGCTGACTTCTGTTTGGGTCGGATAACTGCGACAAAACTACCTACCTCTTCCCCTGTAGCAGTGTCTATCTGAGTAATTCTTTTACTCATTTAAGAGGCTCTCCCAAAAAATAGTTATCAATAATGATAACAACGTTATCAATAATGATAACTATCGTCAAGCGAGAACCGCGCCACACAAGGGCTGAGAGAAGCCCTCCTTCTGTATCTTATAGCGAGAGGCTTAGATGGTCGGGTAGACCCCCTGTTTTCATCGAATAGTGCATAAGCATTTCTATGCCCGTTCAGGTGATATTCCGCTTCCTCGTTCCGACTGTTCGTTCCTCGCTACGCTGCGGTACGCCTCAGCCGGAACTTGCGGTGAGCGGTTACTGTAATTAAATCGTTGATGTATCTGATGGCTTTTTTAACTGGAGAGACCAAATGAAACTTCTGGATAGGCAGTGTGAGCAGCTTGGAATAGCTTTGTTTGATATATGTTTTCCCTACTCTGGAAAGCCAGAATTGGCTCTGCTTTCAAAATATAGAAATGATGGTTTTTTAGGGGCCTCTTGCGAAGGTGGAGCAATCTTAACTCTTATAAAATCATGCATGTTAGACGGCTTAGCCAGATACAACTCCTTTGGTGATCGGGATGACGCAGTAAATCGCTATTTAGAAGCACAGATGACAATTTTATCTGATAAAAAAGAAGAGCTTATAGACATAATTAGTCATGTTCCTGAAAATACGATTTTTGATAATTACGATGAAATAATTTCTAGCCCTTTCATACAAAGCATTTATCCCACTCTCTCCAGAGAACTAGGCATGGCAATGTTCTATGCCATTGGCCGTGAAAAAATATCAGAAATAGCTGCTGCATTTTCTGCAGACCCTTACCAATATCGTAGTGGATGGCCAGATCTCACTTTAGTCTATGAAAATTGTATTGAGTTTGTAGAAGTAAAGACTACTGATAATCTTCATAAAACCCAGTTAACAACCATCCCAATGATTCTACAAATTCTCCCAGGTACGGTTTCTGTTTGCCGTCTAAAAAATCGTACTGCCGCTGAAATCGTCAAACAGTAAATCGTGGGGGCCCCTTTGGGGTTCCGATTTACTGTTTGATGACACCCCCATAGATATCCTTACCAGAGGTGGATGGTTTCACGAAGTGAGGCCATCCACCTGATAGACGCCGTTGCCCTGGGCGAGGGAGCAAAGCGACCGCTGCAAGGGAGGGGTCAAGGGGAGGCGAAGTCTCCCATTGCAAGGCCCGGTGTGCGACATTGAGCGTAGCGAAATGTAGCAACATCGGGTAGCCTTGTTTAAAGTGCAATATGCGACGATGGAGGTGGAATGGAAAAGCGCGATAACATGCTGCGGGTCAGGTTTTCTGACGCGGAATTTGAGGCGCTGAAGCAGCTGGCCGAAGATGCAGGCTGCACCATGTCCGAGCTGGTTCGCGATCATCTCGGCAGGGTCAGCGTGCGAAACAAAGACGTCGATCGGGAACGGATTGCCATGCTTAACCGCATCAATGCCAACCTGAACATGATTGCCCGCTGGGTTAATACGCATAAATCGGCGGCTTCCTCGGTTGAGGTCGTTGCTCACCTGATGGATATCGAGCGCCATATTCGGGAGCTGTCGCAATGATTGTGGGTTTCAGCAGGCACGGCACTGGCGGTGGCAGTGGGCCGGTCGGCTATGTCACCGATAAAACGCGGCCCGGTCGGGAAGATTCACCGCCGGAAGTCCTGAGGGGATCCCCGGAGGCTACCCGCAACCTCATTGACTCGCTCGATTTCCGGCACAAATACACTTCTGGCGTGCTGTCTTTCGCCCCGGAGGAGAAGGTCACGCCAGAAATGGAGCAGTATTTCATGGATCGCTTTGAACAGGTCGCGTTCGCCGGGCTTGAAGCCGATCAGTACAACATCCTCTGGGTCAGGCATACCCATGCCGGACATCACGAGCTGCATTTTGTGACGCCCCGCGTTGAGCTTAGCACCGGGAAAAGCCTGAACATCCGCCCGCCCGGAGATGCCGCAAAACAGGCTTTCGATGACCTGCGCAGTGAAATTAACGCCAGGTATGGCCTGGCTGACCCGGATGACCCACGGCGCGCACGTGAGATCGCTCAGCCTGATCATGAGCTGAAAATCGCCGCAGAAGCCCTCAGAAGGGGCGAGAAGCCGCAGGAAGACGTCAGGCTACTCATAGACGCGGTTTTGTCTCAGAGGGCCGCACAGGGGCTTATACGCAGTCGTAGCGACGTTATCGAGCAGGTTTCAGACCTTGGAATGCAGGTAACGCGCGAAGGTAAAAATTACATCACCGTGTCAGATCCGCAGAGCGGCCAGCGGTGGCGCATGAAAGGGGGACTTTATGAGCGTGAGTTTGACGCTGCAGGAGCGATTGAAGCAGCAGCATCTCGCAGAGAGCGAGACTATTCAAAGCCTGACGAAGCAGCAGCTGAGCAGTTTGCGAAGCGAGTTGAACGGCATATTTCAGCAAGAGCTGAATACCATGCTGGAAGATATGCGCCGGCAGCTGCACGACACGAAAGAGGATATGCGCCAGAGCCGGCAGAGCATGTTGCTGACCGTCGTGAAAAACCGGGTGATATTCCCGGCCCTGAGCGCGGTTACGATCTTGGCCGTTATCTTTCTGAGCGGCTGGGGCCTGAGTACGTTTCAGGAAAGCCAGATCACGGCCAACTGGCAGCAGATCAACAGCCAGAAAGCCACGCTGGCGGCGCTGGAGAGCAAAACAGCGGGCCTGAACATCGTTCAGGACAAGAACGGGACGTTCGTCGTGCTGCCCAAAGGGGCGAAAGTGGACGACAGCGGCTGGACAGTCGGGAAGCAGCAAGCTCTGCGGATCGTGAGGTAAACCATGACGGAACTGGAAACGCACTTATTGAACGCCTTGAAGCGTATGGAGCAGCAATTCAGCGAGC
>CAZJTS010000221.1:1639-3451 GCA_964548975.1 uncultured Fastidiosipila sp. | reverse complement strand
GGTTGGGCTTGCCGCCTTGGGGCTTGGAAATGACAAAAACCGCTGTAATCCGACCCGCCCCTCGGATTTGAAAGGTTTTTGTCACAGCAGGCCTTGGAATGACAAATATTTCAAGCTCCGGCCCCGCGCCGCCCCGCCGGCGCTCCGCACCCACAACCAAACACAGAAAGGTAAAGATTCCATGAGCAAGATCATCGTCAACACCGACAAGGCCAAGAGCCGCATAGCCCCGGAGATCTACGGCCAGTTCGCCGAACACCTCGGGCATTGTATCTATGAGGGTGTTTTTGTGGGGGAGGACAGCCCCATCCCGAACGTCCGCGGCATTCGCAGTGACGTCGTGGCAGCCCTCAAGCAGATCAAAGTACCCGTCATTCGCTGGCCCGGCGGCTGCTTTGCCGACGAATACCACTGGCGCGACGGCATTGGGCCCCGCGACCAACGCCCGAGTATGGTGAACTCGAACTGGGGAGGCGTCGTCGAGGACAATAGCTTTGGCACACACGAATTCCTCGACCTCTGTGAGCAGGTGGGGGCAGAACCCTACATCAACGGCAACGTCGGCTCGGGCGAGGTGAGGGAGATGCAGGAGTGGATCGAGTACATCACCTGCGCGGACATGAATTCGCCGATGGCCCGTCTGCGCGCGGAGAACGGTCACCCCGAGCCCTGGAAGCTCAAGTGGTTTGGCGTCGGCAACGAGAACTGGGGCTGCGGCGGCAACATGTGCCCAGACTACTATGCCCAGCTCTACAAGCGTTATCAGACCTTTGTCCGCAACTATGGCGACAACAAGGTGGCGAAAATTGCTTGTGGGCCAAATGTGAACGACTACGACTGGATGGAGCGCGTGTTCAAGGGCGTCCATCGTCTGACGGACTATATCACCCTCCATCACTATGCTTTCGATGGCCAGTGGGAGGACAAAGGTGAGGCTACAGTCTTCGGCGACGAGGGCTGGTACCACCTGCTGCATAATGGCTACCGCATGGAAGAGCTGATCAAGGGGCATTTGGCCATCATGGATCGTGTGGAGCCGGCCAAACGCGTCAAGCTGATCGTGGATGAATGGGGCAGCTGGCACAAGGTCGAGCCGGACACACATCCAGGCTTCCTCTTCCAGCAGAACACCCTCCGCGACGCCCTGCTGGCGAGCCTGACCTTCGACATCTTCAACGCCCACGCCGACCGCGTGGCGATGGCAAATATCGCCCAGATGATCAACGTTCTCCAGGCCATGATCCTGACCGACGGCGAGCGCATGATCCTGACCCCGACCTACCACGTCTTCGACCTTTATAAGGGTCACCAGGGTGCCGAACTGCTCGACGCCTGGCACACCGCTGCGGATGTCGACACCCAGATCGTCGATCGCCAGGGCGTCACGCGCGACATTCACTTCCCAGGTCTGTCTCTGACAGCTTCGCGTAATGACGCGGCCAAAATCACCCTCACCGTTAGCAACCTCAAGCCGCACGACGACGAGGACCTCGAGATCGAGCTCTTCGCCGCTGCCGCCACTGAGTGGAAGGTGGAATCCGCCACCATCCTGCGCAGCCCCGAGGGTACCCTCAACACACACAATACCTTTGCTGCCCCCGAAACCGTGGCCCCCGCCGCCTGGACCGAGTGGTCCCAGGCCAAAGACGGCCTGCTGCAAGTGAAACTCCCGGCTGCAGCGCTGCTGCGCCTTGAGCTTAGCGGAACGTAAGCCCGTACCGCCGGCTCATGCCGGCGGTCTGCCCCTCGCGCCGCCCCGGCGGCGCTCCTCTAGAAAGTTGCCAGCCTGTGGCAAAAACCCGAGTTGTGTGG
>CAZJTS010000221.1:0-1539 GCA_964548975.1 uncultured Fastidiosipila sp. | reverse complement strand
CGGCGCTCCCATCACACCCGATTCCCCCGGCCGCCTAGGCGGCCCGATCAGAGCAAACATATATAGGAGGATACACATGAAGAAAGCAGAAGTACGCGTACACAAGGATTTTCAGGTCGGCGAAGTCGACAAGCGCATCTATGGCTCATTTATCGAGCACCTGGGACGCGCAGTCTACACCGGTATTTACGAGCCCGGACACGAGACCGCTGACGAGGACGGCTTCCGTCAGGACGTCATGGACCTGGTCAAAGAGATCGACGTGCCCGTCATTCGTTATCCCGGCGGCAACTTTGTTTCCGGTTTTGACTGGGAAGATAGCGTCGGACCGGTTGCGGATCGCCCGCGCCGCCTGGACCTGGCCTGGGGCGTTACCGAGACGAACGAGATCGGCGTCCATGAATTTGATAAGTGGCTCAAAAAGGTCAATTCGGAGATGATGATGGCTGTGAACCTCGGCACCCGCGGGGTCAACGAGGCCAGACAGTTCCTCGAGTATTGCAACCATCCCGGCGGTTCGAAATTCGCGGATATGCGAATCAAGAACGGCGCGAAGGACCCCTTTGGCTACAAGCTTTGGTGTCTGGGCAACGAGATGGACGGCCCCTGGCAGATTGGCCACAAGACCGCGACCGAGTACGGCCGCCTGGCTTTGGAGACCGCTAAGGTCATGAAGATGACAGACAGCAGCGTGGAGCTTGTGGTCAGCGGCTCGTCGAACAGCGCGATGCCGACCTTTGGCTCCTGGGAAGCGGAAGTTCTGGATCACACCTACGATCACGTGGACTATCTCTCGCTGCATCAGTACTATGGCAACCCTGACAATGATACGGCATCCTTCCTGGCCAATTCTTTGGACATGGACGAGTTCATCAAGACGGTGATCGCGACCTGCGACTTCGTGGGCGGCAAGAAGAAGTCGAAGAAGAAGATGATGCTGAGCTTCGACGAGTGGAATGTCTGGTTCCATTCGAACAACGCTCCATTCGAGCGCTGGAGTTCCGCTCCGCCGCAGCTGGAGGACATCTACAATGTCGAGGATGCTCTCCTGGTCGGCTCGCTGCTGATCACGCTGCTCAAGCACGCTGACCGCGTGAAGATCGCGAACCTGGCCCAGCTGGTCAACGTGATCGCGCCGATCATGACGGTCAAGGGCGGCAAGGCCTGGAAGCAGACTATTTTCTACCCATACATGTTTACGTCGCGTTTTGGCCGCGGCACTGCGCTGCACACCATGGTGAAGTCGCCGAAGTACGACTCGAAGTCCTACACGGATGTGCCGTATGTCGATACCATCGTGATTGACAATGGCGGCCTGAATGGCGATGCCCTGACGATCTTTGCCGTGAACCGCGGCGAGGAAGCCGTCCTCACCAGCTACGAGATGTTTGGCTATGACAACCTCAAGGTGGTCGACCATCAGGTCCTCACCAATCCGGACATGAAGAAGACCAACAGCCCTGAGCAAGAGCCCGTCACGCCGGCCAAAGGCTCCGGCGTCGAGATCGACGGCGTGAGCGTCACGGTCCCGCTGCCTGC
>CAZJTS010000220.1:0-3476 GCA_964548975.1 uncultured Fastidiosipila sp. | reverse complement strand
CAGGGGTGAGGACGATGAAGAAGTGATAGAAAAGGCCGGAAGCAGAGTGATTCGCTCTGCTTCTGCTGTCTGAATGAAAGGAAAACTCATGCATACCAAACCTATCTGGACGGAAAACGGAGAAGTCAAGCTGATCGCTCAGACTCAGCTGCCGGAACACTACCATGTGCTGACCATCGACACGATTGAGGCGATGTGGGACGCGATCAAGATCCTGGAGGTGCGGGGCGCACCTGCGCTGGGCATCGCCTCCGCTTTCGGCATTTACCTGGGGGTGAAGCCTCGCACGCTCGACACACAAGCTGCGTTTATCAAAGCGGTCGATGAGGCGGCAGACTATATCTGTACCTCCAGGCCGACGGCGTACAATCTTTTCTGGGCAGCGGATCGTCTGAAAGCTCTGGCCCGTGCGCATGAATTCACGGACGAGGCAGCTGCGAAAGACCTGCTGTTCCGGGAGGCCGAAACCATTCTTGCCGAGGATATCGCCGGCTGCCGTTCGATCGGCCTCTACGGCGCGGATCTGCTCCGCGATGCCGGCACCGTGCTTACCCATTGTAATGCCGGTGCACTGGCGACCTCTGAATACGGCACGGCTCTGGCCCCCATCTATGTCCTCCAGGAACAGGGCCACAGCCTGAATGTCTATGCCGATGAAACAAGGCCGCTGCTTCAGGGTTCGCGCCTGACCGCCTGGGAACTGGCGCAGGCCGGGATCGATGTCACGGTCATCTGTGACAACATGGCCGCGACAGTGCTGAAGAGCGGTAAGGTCGACGCTGTCATCGTCGGTGCTGACCGCATCGCCGCGAACGGGGATGCCGCGAACAAGATCGGGACGTACGGACTTTCGGTTTTGGCCAAAGCCCATGGTGTCCCCTTCTACATCGCAGCGCCATTCTCGACCGTGGACTTCTCGCTCGCCAATGGCGACCTCATACCGATCGAGGAACGTGACCCTGAGGAGGTGCGACATTTCGGCGAAAGGCTGACCGCACCGCGGGATGTCAAGATTTTTAACCCCGCATTCGACGTCGCGCCTGCCGAAAACATCAGCGCTATCATTACGGAGCGCGGGGTGGTCGAGGCGCCCTTCAGCGAAAACCTCCGACGCATTCAAGCTGAAGGCTCACTAAGGGAGTAGGCGATGGCACGGATCAGCGCAGCGATTATTGGGCCCGGCACGATCGGGCAGATGCACCGGAGCATCCTCGAGGAACTCGGAATCCCGGTGCTGTTCGTACTGGGCCGGAATCGGGAGCGGGCGCTGGATTTTGGCCGGAAATACGGCATCCGTGCCGCAGCGGATTATCAGGAGATTCTGGAGTCCGATGTCTCGACCGTCCATATCTGTACGCCACCGGCTACCCACTACCAGTACGCGAAGCAGGCTTTGCTGGCCGATAAGCATGTGCTCTGTGAGAAGCCGCTCTGCCTGGAGGACCATGAGGCGAGGGAGCTCTATCGCCTGGCCAAAGACCGGGGCTTGTGCCACGCAACCGGCTTCAATATTCGTTACCACGAGGCGCTCCAACAAGCCAAGCGCCTAATCGCGCACGCGGAGTTCGGGAACGTCAAGCTGATCCACGGCACTTATCTCCAGGAATTTCACAGTCTGCCCGCCGAAGCCGGTTGGCGCTATGACCCGCGACTCGCGGGGCCGATGCGCGCGGTCACGGAGATCGGCTCTCACTGGTGTGATCTGGCCACGTACCTGACCGGCCGGGAGATTGACTCGGTCGCCGCGGTGTTCAGTACGTTCACCAGGGAGCGGGAGGTTAAGCAAGGGCGGATGATGCCGGCCGGCGGAGCGCCGGATATAAGAGTGGATTCGGAAGATGCCGCGACCGTCCTGCTCCGTTTCACGGACGGCGCCATCGGCAGTGTGGTGCTTTCGGAAGCCTCACCGGGGCGCAAGAATTATCTCAGTATTGAGGTGACCGGACTGAACCACAGCCTCTGGTGGAATTCCGAAGCCATGCACCGTTTGGAGGTGGGTTCGAAGGACGAAGGTGTGCTGAGCCGGGTGTTCCCTTTCGGCGACGGATTCAAGGACACGCTGAAGTCGCTTGCGCGGGCGTACTATCGTGATGTGGAGCAGGGGCGTCCTTCGGCCCGGCCTGGCTACCCGACATTCCTCGACGGCATGCGAAGTGTGGCTGTCTGTAATGCGATCTACCGCAGTCAGAGCTTGGGCGGCCGCTGGGTGACCCTGGAAAGAGGTATCAAATGACGGATGAGATCAAACGCCATTTCGGCATGCGCCCCCTGGAAGGTGAGGGCGGCCTTTACTATCAGTCTTATGTCAGTGACGAAACTTTCGCGGAAGGTGCCCTGCCCGGCCGTGAAGGGCCGCATCCCTACGGCTCGGCCATTCTTTATCTACTGGAAGGCGAAGGTTATTCGCGCATGCACCGTTTGGCTTCGGATGAGATTTTTCACTTCTATCTGGGAGAGCCGTGCGAGATGCTCCTGCTCTATCCCGACGGGCGCGGGGAGACGGTGAAACTGGGCCCGGATATCCTGAACGGTGAGCAGCTGCAGGTGTTGGTGCCCCGCGGCGTGTGGCAGGGGACGCGCCTGGCTCCGGGGAGCGCGTGGGCGCTACTCGGCACAACCATGGCGCCGGGCTATACCGATAGAGATTATGAGGACGGGGACTTCGCAGAACTCAGCAAACGTTACCCGGATTATGTAGACCAATTACGAGAGTATGCAGGCGAAGTCGCCAATTAAAGGAGATACTATGCGAATGACAGAAATTATTGCAGCGAAACGTGACGGCCGGGAACTCAGCCGTGAACAGCTCGAGTTCTTCGTCAATGGCTATGTCAAGGACGAGGTGCCGGACTACCAGGTGAGCGCCCTGCTTATGGCGATCTACCTGAACGGCATGTCCCACCGCGAGACCGCGGATCTGACCGATATCATGGCCCGCTCCGGCGACATGATCGACCTATCCGCCATCGAGGGGATCAAGGTCGACAAGCACTCGACCGGCGGCGTCGGTGACAAGACCACGCTGGTTCTCACTCCGATCGTTGCCGCCTGCGGCGCGAAGGTGGCCAAAATGTCCGGCAGAGCCCTCGGCCACACCGGCGGAACCCTCGACAAACTCGAATCGATTCCGGGTTTCAAGGTGGAGCTGAGTCCTGAAGATTTCATCAGGAGCGTGAACGAGATCGGCTGTGCTGTCGTCGGGCAGACCGGCAACATTGCGCCGGCGGATAAGAAGATCTATGCGCTGCGCGATGTGACCTCCACGGTAGGCAGTATCCCTCTCATCGCGTCCTCGATCATGAGTAAGAAGCTCGCCTCCGGCGCCGATAAACTCGTGCTCGACATCAAGCTCGGTAGCGGCGCTCTGATGAAAACCCGCGAGGAAGCCGAGGAACTTGCCGAAATCATGGTCGAAACCGGGGAACGAAACGGGCGCGAAACCGTCGCACTCCTGACCGATATGGATACGCCCTTAG
>CAZJTS010000219.1:0-3484 GCA_964548975.1 uncultured Fastidiosipila sp. | reverse complement strand
GGACAAGAAATCTCGCGGTCCGAGTTCACGGTAACGTATCGGCCTGAGTCCGGGCCGCAGGCTTCACTGGGTTTTGACGAGAGCTCGCTGGGTATCGGTAACCGTTTAAAGCTAATTGATGATGAGATTCTGGAGAACCTGAAGGCTATCCAACTCGCTAACGGCCTTCGTCCGTCGGAGAGCCTAGCGAGTGGCGATTTTACCGTTGAAATGGAAACAGGGACCGGTAAGACCTACGTCTATCTCCGCACGATCTTCGAGCTCAATAAGAACTACGGCTTTTCTAAGTTCGTGATTGTTGTGCCGTCGGTGGCTATCAAGGAAGGTGTTTATAAAACACTCCAGATCACGCAGGATCACTTTGAAGGGCTTTATCCGAAAGCAAAGGGGTACGAGTACTTCCAGTACAATTCATCGAAGCTGGGACAGGTACGCAACTTCGCCACCAGTTCGAACATCCAGATCATGGTCACAACCGTAGGGGCCATTAACAAAAAAGAGGTCAACAACCTCTATAAGGAAAACGAAAATACCGGCGGTGAGAAACCGATTGATCTGGTTCGCGCTACCAACCCCATCATCATTGTCGATGAGCCTCAGAGCGTTGACGGGGGCCTGACCGGTAAAGGCAAAGAAGCTCTTAGCTTGATGAACCCGCTATGTACATTGCGCTATTCGGCGACCCACGTTGATAAGCACCACATGACGTATCGCCTTGATGCGGTGGACGCCTATGAGCGCGGCCTTGTGAAGCAGATCGAGGTTGCTTCTCTTGAGATCGACGGAGGGCATAACAAGCCTTATGTCCGCCTGGTCTCTACCCATAACCGGAAGGGATCGATCACGGCCAAGATCGAGATTGACGTCCAGCGCGGCAAGAATATCCGCCGTGAAATCCTGACGATTGAAGATGGTGACGACCTTGAGCAGATCGCTAACCGGGCCATCTACGAAGATATCCAGATTGGAACGATTACTTGCGGCAAAGACAACGAGTCTATCGAGGTCAAGGGCAATGGGCTTGATGAAGTCCTAAGACCCGGCGACGCGATTGGCGGCGTTGATCCCGATGCGGTGAAGCGCATGATGATCCGCCGGACAATCAAGGAGCATCTGGACAAGGAGCTGACCTTTGCGGCCAACAAGCACCCCATCAAGGTCCTGAGCCTGTTCTTCATCGATAGTGTCGAGCATTACCGGCAGTACGACGCAGACGGCAATCCGGTTAAAGCTAAGTACGCTCAAATGTTCGAGGAGGAGTATCGGAAGCTGGCGAAGTCAGCCGACTACCAGAGCCTCTTTGCAGAGATCGACCTTGATACGGATGCGGCTGAGGTACATGAAGGCTACTTCTCCATCGATAAGAAAGGCAAGTCTGTCGATACTGCCGAAAATAATCAGTCCAACCGTGACAACGCCGAGCGCGCTTATAACCTGATTATGAAGGACAAGGAAAAGCTCCTGTCCTTTGATACCAAGCTAAAATTCATCTTCTCCCATTCGGCGCTGAAAGAAGGCTGGGACAACCCCAACGTCTTCCAGATTTGTACCCTCCGGGACATGGGTAGTGAGCGGGAAAGAAGGCAGACGCTGGGACGCGGATTGCGTCTGTGCGTCAATCAGGAGGGCCTGCGCCTTCGGGGCAACGACATCAATACATTGACTGTCATTGCCACTGAAAACTACGAGCAGTTTGCCGAGAACCTCCAGAAAGAGATCGAGGAGGATACCGGCATCCGCTTCGGTATTGTCGAACAGCACCAGTTCGCGACGATCAAGACCGTGGACGATAAAGGTCAGGTCTCCAACCTTGGTGTAGAGCAATCCGAGAAGATATGGAAGTTCCTGAAAGACGAGGGCTTCGTTGATGCCAAGGGTAAGGTCCAGGATACCTTGAGAGCCGCTATCAAAGACGGCTCGTTTGCTCTGCCTGAGGACATCAAGCAGGAGCTGGCCGATCAGCATGGAGATGAGCAGGCCGAGGCCATTGCCATCGATGTGCAGGCCGTGCTGCGTAAGCTTGCCGGTAAGCTGGACATCAAGAATGCCGATGACCGCCGCGTTATCCGGACCCGCGAGGCCGTCCTTCAAAGTGAAGAGTTCAAGGCGCTCTGGGAACGGATCAAGTATAAAACCACCTATCGTGTCGAGTTCGACAACGACAAGCTAATAGCCGATTGTGCCGAGGCCATTCGCGACTGCCCGCCGATCACAAAGACGCGGGCGCAATTCCGGAAAGCAGATATAGCCATAGGTAAGGGCGGCGTTACAGCCGATGAGACTTCGGCGTCCGGTTACACCACTGTCCACGAGGACGATATCGAACTGCCGGATATCATTACCGATTTGCAGGACAAGACCCAGCTCACCCGAAAGAGCATCGTCCAAATCCTTCGTGACAGTATGAGGCTGGAGGATTTCAAACGGAATCCGCAGCAATTTATCGATTACTGTTCAGAGTCCATCAACCGGACCAAGCGCTTGGCTCTAGTGGACGGAATCAAGTACCGGAGGATCGGGGACGAGCACTTCTACGCCCAGGAACTATTTCAGCAGGAGGAGCTGAAAGGCTACCTCAAGAACACACTGGAGACACAGAAGTCTGTCTACACCCATGTTGTCTATGACTCTGCCGGTATCGAGAAGACATTCGCAGAGGACCTGGAGAAGAACGAGAAGGTCAAGGTTTACGCCAAGCTGCCGTCGTGGTTCAAGGTGCCAACACCGCTTGGAACCTACAATCCGGACTGGGCCGTTGTTGTAGATGATGAGGGCGAAGAAAAACTATACTTCGTTGTCGAGACCAAGGGCAGTACATGGTGGGGTGACTTGCGCCATGCCGAAGGTGCGAAGATCAAATGCGGCGAGAAGCATTTTGAAGAGATCGCCTCCGGCATCGAAGAAGCACCGGCCAGGTACATCAAAGCCACTGATGTCGATGGAATGATGGGTTATACATCCTGACCGGATGGTGGATTGCTTATGGAAGATAGAGATGACCGATAGGGATAGTCAGAGTCCACGAATTCACGAGGTAGAGCCCAGGGAGAACGTGGGCCGAGATACCATTGCCAGGTATCAGGCCCAATTCAGAGGTGCTGCATTCCAGTGCCTTTCTCTGCTTGAAGATGATGAACTTGATCGCGTCTATTGCGACTATCAGGATGATTTCGTCTCCCGTCTTAACATGGATGGTAATCCCATCTATAACTTCTATCAGGTTAAAACCAAAAAGAAGCTTAACCACCAGTGGTCTGTTAATGACGTTCTCGGGATGAGAAAGACGGCTAAAAAGGCTGATCCGTCTAAAATTGCATCAAGCTATCTCGGGAAGCTTCTTGTTCACACGATTAAATTTAATAATTCGTGCGGGCAGGTGGTATTTCTTACAAATATCCACTTCGATGATGACGTCGAGAGTTTACGAGAAGCAATCAGTGGCGACAGTGACAATAAGCACTATAAGCTACTGCTCGAAAACTTC
>CAZJTS010000218.1:0-3490 GCA_964548975.1 uncultured Fastidiosipila sp. | reverse complement strand
TCAGGAACATCGACCAGCAGATTCGTGCTTCTGGCCGAAGTCCGAACTACCGCCCGCTGGTGTATATCTGCTCACCTTATGCCGGACAGATCGAGAAGAACATCGAGAATGCCCGTAAGTACAGCCGTATCGCCGCGGATCGCGGATTTCTCCCCGTCGCGCCGCATCTCCTGTTCCCCCAATTCCTGGATGACAGCCTTGAGGAAGATCGCCAGCTTGGCATGTTCATGGGACTTGTTCTGCTTACGAAGTGCGCAGAGATTTGGGTGTTTGGTTCCGAGGTCACTGATGGCATGTCAGTGGAAATCGATAAAGCGATACAGCGCGATATGCCGGTTCGACACTTCACCGAGAGCGGAAAAGAGGTGTGTGCATGAGAGGGATTGCACTTTACTCAGCCGATTGTGCCGGTGTGGAAACGAACTGTTCTTACCCACACAGAATGATCGTCACGGACAACGATACCCTGAAGGAGGCTGCCGGACACGACTATGTTTGTGTGGATTATAAGAACCGCTACCGCTCCAACGCCAACTTCATCAGTTCAAACTGTCTGGGGATGGACTGCGATAACGATCATTCCGATGCTCCGGAAGATTGGATCACGCCTGAAAGTATCCGTCACGCCTTCCCCGATGTGACGTTTGCGGTGCATTACAGCAGGCACAACAACATTCCCAAACGCGGCAAGTCACCAAGGCCGAAGTTTCATTGTCTCTTCCAGATAGACGAAATGACTGACCCTGTCCAGTACAGCGATTTGAAGAAGCGCATCCATGGCATCTTCCCGTATTTCGATACCCAGGCGCTCGATGCCGCGCGCTTCTTCTTCGGAACGGATCAGCCTGACGTAGAGTTCTTCCCCGGCACACTCACTCTGAATGAATGCCTTGACTCCTACTATCCCGATTCGGAAGAGAATCCCGAGTCCACACCGCTGGACGAGCCTTACACAGCATATGCGCGGACGATACCCGAAGGCAGTCGGAATGCCACCATGTCCCATTTCGCTGGACGGGTACTGAAGCGTTACGGAGATACCGAACAAGCACACGCACTCTTCCTTGAAGAAGCGGAAAAGTGTGTCCCGCCGCTGCCTGATACGGAACTAAGCACAATCTGGCGCAGTGCAAGAGGCTTCTACTCACGGATACAGCAGCAGCCCGGATATGTGCCGCCGGAGGAGTATAACGCTCAGGACATCAGCTATGAGCCAGAGGACTATACCGACGTAGGGCAAGCGACCATATTGGCAAAGACATTCGGCAATCGGCTGCGGTACTCGCCTTATACGGACTACCTTGCCTACAACGGTGTGTACTGGGAGGAGTACCGACCGGCGGCGCAGGCCATGATTCACGAGCTTACCCAGTTGCAGCTGGAGGAAGCCCAGCGGCGCATGGAGACTGCGTGGCAAAGAATGACTGTTGTCGGCGCGGCGGAGATCGTGAGCAACTTGGGCAAGAAAAAAGCTGAGTCCATGTTCAATGAGGAACAGCGGCAGGCTTACGACGAGTATGCCCGTGCACTTGCCTATCAGGGTTTTGCGATGAAGCGGCGTGATTCCAAGTATATCACTGCCGCATTGCTGGAAGCGCGCCCCATGCTGACAATTACGCCGAAGGAACTGGATGCGGACTGTTTCCTCCTGTGTACCCCGGCGGCGACATACGATCTGCGAAAAGGGGCAGCTGGCGCGCAGGAGCACAAGCCTGAAGACTACCTGACAAAGGTGACCAGCGTGTCGCCCGACTCCGATGGCGATGAACTCTGGCAGGCGGCGCTGGAAACATTCTTCTGCGGTGACGCCGGCCTGATTCGCTATGTGCAGATGATCGCCGGATTGGCGAGCATCGGGAAAGTCTTCTTCGAGGCCATGGTAATCGCCTATGGCGACGGGCGAAATGGCAAGTCCACCTTCTGGAATGTAATCGCTCGTGTGCTGGGTCTATACAGCGGAAATATCTCAGCCGACTCGCTGACCGCCGGTTGCCGCCGCAATGTGAAACCGGAAATGGCAGAGGCCAAAGGTAAACGCCTGCTGATCGCCGCCGAGCTTGAGGAAGGCACGCGACTAAACACCTCAACGATCAAGCAACTGACGTCCACCGACGACGTGTTCGCGGAAAAGAAGTACAAGGACCCGTTCGCCTATACGCCTAGCCATACGCTGGTTTTGTACACCAACCACCTCCCACGGGTAGGCGCGCTGGACGAAGGTACCTGGCGTCGTCTGATCGTGATCCCTTTCAAAGCAAGGATTCAAGGAAACAGCGACATCAAGAACTACGCCGAGTATCTGTATGAAAAAGCCGGTGGTGCCATCTTGACGTGGATCATTGAAGGCGCGCGCATGGTGATCGAACTCGACTACAAAATCCCGGAGCCCGCGTGTGTTACGGCTGCCATCAAGGCGTACCGTGAAGCCAACGATTGGCTGGCGCACTTCCTTGACGAACGCTGCGAGGTGGGTGCTGATCTCCAGACTTCATCCGGTGAACTGTATGTGTGCTATCGCAACTACTGCGCTGAGACAGGCGAGTATACGCGCAGCACAACGGACTTCTACGCTGCGCTGGACAACGCCGGATACAAACGCAAAAAGACACGGGCTGGCATCATGATTTCGGGTATGCGTGTGAAAACCATGAGTGATCAGGACGCATTTCCTGACTTCCTGAAATGAGCAAAAGCCTTATACAGCAAGGAGTGTGCAGGTCGTGAAGGTCTCTACTAAAAAGTCCCTTATAGGCATAAAAAATCAGTCTATAGAGAGGTTTTGTAAACGACCTGATCGACCTGCACACCTGCGCTTTTTGGAGGGAAACATGCGGGAAAAACAGATAGAGCAACGATTATCACAGAGGGTGAAGCAATGCGGCGGCATGGCCTTCAAATTTGTCAGCCCCGGCATGGATGGCATGCCCGACCGTCTGATCCTTCTACCCGGTGGGCGTGCGGCTTTTGCCGAGCTCAAAGCGCTTGGTCTGCGCCCCCGCCCGCTGCAGCTGCGGCGAAAGCGTCAGTTGGAGACGTTGGGATTCCGGGTGTACGTCATCGACCATCCCGATCAGATTGGAGGTGTGCTGGATGAATTACAAGGCCTATGAGTACCAGACCTACGCAACCGAGTTCATCCTGACACACCCTGAAGCGGCGATTCTCCTGTCGATGGGCTTGGGCAAAAGCGTGATTACACTGACGGCCATCTACGAACTTTGCCTCAACCGCTTTGAGGTAAGCAAGGTGCTGGTCATCGCACCCCTTCGCGTCGCACGGGACACATGGCCGGCGGAGATTCAAAAGTGGGACCACCTTCACGGATTGACCTACAGCGTGGCCATCGGCACGGCAGCCGAACGCCAAGCAGCGCTTCTGCAGCCGACGCACATCCACATCATCAACCGGGAAAACGTGCAGTGGCTCATCGAGGAGAGCGGACTGCCCTTCGACTACGACATGGTCGTCATTGACGAGTTGTCCAGCTTTA
>CAZJTS010000217.1:0-3538 GCA_964548975.1 uncultured Fastidiosipila sp. | reverse complement strand
GTCCAGAACCGCCAGGTCACCGTTTGTTCTCACCTCTTCCAGCACCTCGGAAACCACACGATCTACATTTCCGTCAATGCTGCTCCGCTCCCGGATCGCCTTCAACTTTGCTTCCGCTTCCGGCGTTCCGTATGTCACAATTTTCAGTCCAGACATTCTCCCACATCCTTTAACAAACGATTAATTAGCCCTGCTTTCAGTTTCATGCTCACCTGATTCACGACCAGCCTCGCTGAACACTCCTGAATCACTTCCAATACTTCCAGGCCATTTTCCGCCAGTGTTTTGCCGCTTTCGACAACGTCGACGATCACGTCGCTCAAGCCGACCAGCGGCGCAAGTTCAATCGAGCCGCTGAGCTTGATAATCTCGACCGCTTCGTGTTTCTCCGCTGCGAAGTAGCGCCGGCTCACCTGAGGATACTTGGTCCCCACGCGAAGTTTCCCCCGCGAGTAGTCCGAGAGATCGAAGCCGATCGGCCCTGCGACGGCCAGTTTGCAGCGGCCAAAACCCAGATCAAGCACCTCGGACAGCTTCTTGTTTTCTTCCAGTAAAGTGTCCTTACCCACGACGCCCAGATCTGCGACGCCGGATTCGACATAGGTCGGTACGTCGGTGGGCTTGGCCAAAATAAAGCGCAAACTCCCGTCCTCATTCTCCAGGACCAGCCGCCGGCCAGGGTCATCCAGGACCCGGCAATCGTAGCCGGCTGCCGTCAGCAGGGCCACCGCCTGCTCGCTTAAGCGGCCTTTGGCCAGAGCAATCGTCAACTGCCTCATGACTCTTCCTCCAATATGACATCGATTCCCGCACTGCGGAGTTTGGCCGCCTCGGCAAAAGCCACCGAACGTTCGCTGCTCGCATAACGCAAGAGCCTGAATGGTGACTCGGGCGGGTTATTCTCCGAGATTTGGCCTACAAGTTCCAGATCGACGGAGAAGCCGGTTGCCGGCACATCTCGGCCGAAGGCAGCATAAAGGCTGTCGTAACGCCCGCCGGACAGGACCGGTGCCGGAGCGCCTATCGCATAGGTCTGGAAGATTGCGCCGGTGTAATAGCGAAGCTTTTTCAATAGACCCAGATCGATCGTGACCGCATCGAGCACGCCTTGCGCATCGACGTAATCGAGAATCCCTTCCAGATCATCCAGCGCAGCCAGTGCCGCCGGATTCTGTGTCAAGGGACGCATCGCTTCCAAAACCTCATAATTCCCAGTCGTCTGCAGCATCGCATCAACGATCGGGCGCAGAGCCTCCGGCATCTCCGTGCGGTTCAAACGTACATATTCCTTATTATCAATCATGCCGGCGAGGTCCTCATCCAGCCGATATTCTTCGGTCAAGGCCTTATAAAAGGCCGTTTGGTTCAACGAAATCTGGTAGTCTTTGACGCCCAAAGTCTCCAGTGTCCTGATCGCCAGCGTGAGGACTTCGCCGTCCGCGGCTAAAGAGCCGTTGCCGATGAGCTCAATTCCGGCCTGCTCGAACTGGTGATTCTGGGTATCGTGCGCCCGGAACATCGTTCCGAGATAAGCCAGCCTCAGGGGCAAGGGAAGGTTCCTGCCTGAAGTCGCCACGAATCTGGCCAGGGGCACCGTATTATCATAGCGAAGCGCCAGGAGACGGCCCTGCGGATCACTGAACTTATACAGCGACTCCTGATTGACGAAACGATCGTCCAAATAAACGTCCGCGAACTCAATCTCAGGCGTCATCACTTCCTGATAGCCCCAGCTACGAAAAAGCCGGCGCAACTGAGCTTCGGCACTGCGCCTGGCGGCGACGGTGTTGGGCAAAAGATCGCGCATCCCTTCGGCGGTGTAGTATTTCCAATTCATGTGTAAGACCCCTCGGTTTTAGATATTCTAACTGATCTTCTGAACCCAATCCTCTGAGTCGGCAGATTCTGTTCAGGAATGTTCGCTTCAATGCTTTAGTACTCTATCACAGTAAAGTGCATGCTTCAAGTGTCAACCTGCCGAACCGGACTTTGGCCAAAGCAAAAGTCTTGACAGAACTGCCACAGAATCCTTACAGAATTGTCTCCATCGTTCAAATGGCTACTTTTATACTAGTAGTAAGAAACAGCCAAGGAGGACAACAATGGCACACGAAAAGAACCAAGAACTACTGAAAAAACTACACGACTGCTTGACACATTGCGAGCACTGCTACAGCTCATGTCTGAACATGGATGATGTCACGATGATGGCCAAATGCATCGCGACCGACCGCGTTTGTTCCGATGTCTGTGCGCTGACGATCCAAGCCCTTGCGAGGGATTGCACCTACGCACCTGACTTCGTTAAGCTCTGCGCTAAAGTCTGCGAAGATTGCGGTAAAGAATGCGAAAAGCACGACCATGACCATTGTCAGGCCTGTGCCAAAGCGTGCTTTGCCTGTGCCGAAGCCTGCAGAGCCTATGCCGGCTAATTAGTTTCAGAACCGGTTCTAAGGAACGCCTCACTCGAGTAGTGAGGCGTTTTTTTAGATCAGAAAACCTGCGAGCAACATGCCGAGGACGATGAGCGGCGCGGGGACTTTCCGGCTGAACAGAAGCACCACGGTGATCAGAAGGACAATGAAGTTCTCTAGACTTAGGCCGCTGCTCTGCATGAGGATTACGGCGGCGACGGTAATCAGACCGGCGGCGACTGCTGTGATACCTTTCAGGGAAATTTTGATGCCCCGTATCCCCTTCAGGCGTTCCCAGATCGGGTAAACGAAATAGATCAATAACAAACCCGGCAGGAAGATCCCGATCCCGGCAGTAAATGCTGCGAGGATCTGGAATATTGCACTGCCGCCTCTCCCGGCCATCCCGCCGGCATAAGCACTGAAACTGAACATGGGACCGGGCATGCCCTGCACGAAGCCGAAGCCGGTGAGAAACTCCTGGTTCGTCAGGTAGTGGTTCACCTCCACGAGTTCTGTATGCATCATCGGTACGACTACCTGCCCGCCGCCGATGACCAGATAGCCGTAGCGGAAGAAGCTGTCGAAAAGCTCGGCGAGTCGGTGATCGCTGACTTGGGCGAGCAGAAAACTTCCCACAGCGAAAATGCTGAAGGCAATCAGGTATTTCCAGGGGGGATCGAGTTTCACACGGTTCCAGATATTTTTCTCGCGGCTCTCGATAATACTGGCCACGCCGCCGACGAGAAGCACCACGGGATAGATCCACGGTGTTCGGACGAAGTAGGTGACGATACCGCCCATGAAAAAGAGAAAGAGCGCTAATTTATCCTTGAGAACCTTCTTCCCGATCCTGAAAGCCGCTACCACAATAAAGCCAACGGCCATCGGGCCGATGTAGCGAAGCCCCTCTTGGGAGAGATTCATGCGCATCAGGAACTGACTAAGGAAGGACAGCGCGGTCATGATCATCAGGACCGGCAGCGCCCAGACCAGCATCGTCAGGAATGCGAGCCAGGGGCCGCCCACCTTATGGCCGATCGCTACAATTGTCTGTGTACTGCTGGGACCCGGCAGAATTCCGGTCAAGGCAATAAGCTCGAGCAGCTCTTCTTCGGTCAGAT
>CAZJTS010000216.1:0-3554 GCA_964548975.1 uncultured Fastidiosipila sp. | reverse complement strand
GTTGCCACCCGCATGCGAGATAAGATTGCTGCGGGGGAGTGGAAGGCGGACCAGCAGATCCCGACGGAGGCGGAGCTGGGGGAGCACTTCAATGTGAGTCGGGTGACGGTGCGGAAGGCGCTGGAGATTTTGGTGGATGAGCGGATGCTGATTAAGCGGCGGCCGCTGGGGACTTTCGTGAGGAATGCGGAGGAGCGGGCGAGGATACTGACGACGTATCACCGAGGGTTTACCGAGGAGCTCACTGAGCAGGGGATGGACCCCAGGACGCTGAGTGTGAGTATTCAGGTGATTCATGCGGATCCGTTTGTGGCGGCGCAGCTGCCGTGTCAGGTGGGGGATAGGGTGTTCTATCTGCAGCGGATGCGGGGGGATGGGAATCATGCGTTCGTGTACTTTGAGACGTGGTTGACGTTCAAGGAAAATCTGCCGCAGCAATCACATTATTACTATGGTTCGCTTTATAATCTGTTGGCGAGTAATGGGTATCATATGAAGAAGCAGCGAGAAAGTTTCGAAGCTGTGTCGGCAGATGAGAGTATTCAGCACATCTTAAGGGTGAAAAGGCATACAGCTATCCTGAAGCGAATCATTCATGCACAATCGACGGATGAGTCTTTGTATGAACTGACGGTTTGCTACTATATCGGGTCGGAGTACCTCTACCAGTTTCACTATATGTGATTACAATCACAAATCTAATACAATAGCCGGAAAGCCCTGAAAACAGGGGCTTTAGAATAAACTTTACCCTCTTACAGAAGAGTCTGTATAATTACATTGTACTATCAATGATCTGTCTATTAGATGTATAGGGTGGCTTATGTACGACTTAAAACCTGTGATAAATGTCAGTGATGAGAAGAAGGTTGTGACGGGGTTCGAAGCGATCGCCGAACACCTAGTGAACCAGCTCCCGGAAGACGTATCGATTGCTGTTGAGGTGTATCCGGGCGTGACTTTGGAGACGGTGAATCGCTTGGTTGAGGGACTTAGGCCCTCGCTGGTGGTAGAGGCGGAGCGGCTGTTTGTGGATGCCGAGCGCATCAATGAGATTCTCCAGCCGGATATTACGGATGACCGGATTTTTGGCCGGAAAACGCTAAGGACTTTCGAGCAACTTCAAGATGAGCATGCGACCGCACAGATCGCTAAACAGTTTGCCGAGACAAAGGGCAGGCGCGTGATCTGGGGAACGGGGGCGTCGCTTCTGGAGACGGATCTGGTGATTTATGCGGATATTTCGCGCTGGGAGACGATCCTGCGCTATCGGACGACGGATTACAGTAACTGGATGGCTGATAATGCCGAAGAGGATCCGGTCCGGAAGATCAAGCGGGCGTATTTTGTGGAATGGGTGCTGGCGGATAAGAGGAAAAAAGCGCTGGATTTCCAATTCGCTTACTACATCGATATGCACGATGATGAAGCGCCGAAGCTGATCACCGGTGAGGAATTGCGAGATGGCCTGGCGAAAACGGTCGAAGGACCGTTCAGACTGGTGCCCTTTTTCGATCCCGGTGTTTGGGGCGGCAGCTGGATGCAGGAGAAATTCCAGGTGGGTCAGGACGAAATGAACCTGGCATGGAGTTTCGACGGCGTGCCGGAAGAGAACAGTATTCGTCTGGGCTTCGGTGAGGATTTCATTGAGATTCCGGCGATTAATTTGGTTTTTGCCGAGCCGGAGGCGCTGCTGGGCAGACGCGTTTATGGGCGTTTCGGGGCGGAGTTCCCGATCCGTTTTGATTTCCTTGACACGATGGACGGCCAAAATCTGAGCCTGCAAGTCCATCCCGTGACAGGTTACATCCAGGATGTGTTCGGCATGCATTATACCCAGGATGAGAGTTATTACATTATTGATGCGAAGCCGGGTGCGGTGGTGTACGCCGGCCTGAAAAACGGGATCGATAAGGACGCGTTTATCAGAGATCTGTATCGAGCCGAGAAGGGCGAGATTTCGTTCCCGGCCGAGGACTATGTCCACACGATCCCGATCAAGGCGCATGACCATATCTCGTATCCCGGCGGGACGATCCACTGTAGCGGGGCGGATTCGGTGGTACTGGAGATTTCTTCGACGCCGAATCGCTTTACTTTTAAGCTCTGGGACTGGGACCGCGTCGACTTCGACGGGCTGCCCCGGCCGATCAATCTCGAGCACGGCCTGAAAAATATCGACTGGTCAAGAGATGCGGATTTCGTTCATGACGAACTCTTCAATAAGATTGAGGTGCTGGAAGAAGGCGAAAATTATCGCAGAGAAAAAACCGGACTTCATGAGCTCGAGTTCATTGAGACGGTGCGCTACTGGTTCAGCGGGCCGGTCAGCTTCAAGGCCAACGGTTCCGTGAAGATGCTGAACTTTATCCAGGGCGACACCGCGATTGTGTATAGCCCGACCGAGGCTTTCGCGCCCTATGAGATCCACTTCGGAGAAACATTTATTGTCCCGGCTGCGGTGGGCGATTTTATGATCAGACCGGCCAAAGACCGGCCGGATGAGACCTACGGAATTATTGAAGCGTCAGTGAGGTAAAGGATGCCTGATCAGAAGCACATAATATTCTGTATTGATGTCGGGGGCAGCACGCTCCGGGGGAGTATCGCTGAGTTCAAGAAGGACAGATCGCTCAAGCTTGCTTTGGAATTGCCGGTGCGTGTGCCGGTTGAGAGCACAGGCACAAAGGAAGCGATCTTCACGAATTTCAGTTATCTCTTCGAGAAACTCCTGAGGCGCTGCCGCAAAATCTGGGCGGTTCCGCTGGTGGTGGAAGGCTTGGCGATTGCGTTCCCCGGCCCCTTCGATTATCAGGCGGGGGTGCCCTATGTCCGAAATCTCGGCAAATATGAAGCGATTTATGAGATGAACATCACCCCTGAACTCAGCAACAAACTAAAAGAACAGGTGGACCGCGTGAGGGAAGTCTCGCTGGCCGACGATGTCAGAATCGTCTACGAAAACGACGCCCGGCTCTTCACATATGGGGCGTGGCTGATGGATAAGAAACCGGCCTTGAGCCGGATTGCCGGCTTGACCCTCGGGACCGGTTGCGGTTCGGGTTTCATTATTGACGGTCGCCTGATCGACGACGGGGCCGTGGCGGAATTTCAGGAGTTGTTACCGCGCGACGGCTATGTCTATCATCTGCCTCTGGACGACAAAACCGTGGATGATTGGCTGTCGACGAGGGGGCTCGTGGCCCTGGCCCATAAACGGGGGATCGAGGCGGAGGACGGCCTGGCGGTTGCAGAACTGGCGGCCGGTTCGGAGGCGGCACGGGAGGTCTATCTGGATTTTGGCCGGAAACTTCGCGTACTGCTCGATCAGCTGATGGAAAGATATAGGGCGCAGCGCATTTATCTGGGCGGCAGAATTGCCCAGAGCATGCCCCTGATGGAGCTCGGACAAACCTACCCGGTCCGAGTGAATACGGATCCGAATGCCCCGCTGCTGGGGGCTGCCGGCTATTGGATGGAGCGTGAACGATGAATCAATTTCGGGATATTTATGTACTGCCGCACAGCCACTTCGACTATGGCTATACCCATCC
>CAZJTS010000215.1:0-3586 GCA_964548975.1 uncultured Fastidiosipila sp. | reverse complement strand
TTTCCGACGCTTCGGAGGGGCCCAAAAAGTACGCTTTGCCGCGTGAGACGATCCGCCACGCGATTCCGCGAGCATTTACACTTTGCCGCAGCTGCTGGGGCTGCCCCGGCATGAATGCCCACTATTGGGGCACTATGAACACATGCCGCAGAACAACTCACCTGAAGACACCGAGTCGCCACTCGATAACTCACGATATGCACCCGATATGCTCATCGCCCACGAGGTCGCTGATCTTATCTCCCACATGATCGGAGACAAGAAATCGATCATCGAGCCTTCCACCCTGATATGGACGACCGAGGCCGCGGAGGAATTGCGCTCACGCGTGGGAGATAATCCCATCGTCGGAAGCGATCAGGGCCAGTGGGAGAAACTCGACAAACAACTGGAGGGCGCGCCGCGCGAGGTAGTTCTACTAGCGGCCGAAATAGTTTTCCTGCGTGAGCACGCACTCCGCTCCGCTAGGCCGGAAACACGCAGAAATCACGTTGAGAGGGTCCTCCGGCACCTGGACAACCCGGTGGAGATCTCTGCCCCCATGGACGGATGGCTCGACCGCCCCGCTGGAGAAGCCGGACTGGAACCCGGATCCTGGTATCACGGTTCAATGTGGCGCCACCTTATCTGGACTGCCACCTTCGTCCGTCACTGGAACACAATGTCCGATGCACAACGACAGGAAGCACTGGTCGACCCGTGGAAACTGCAGCAAGCGATGCTGGAATCCGGCGACGACCGATCAGATATCAGGAACATTCTGCAGTTTCTGGCCCGCCCGGAAATTTTCGAACCCATTTCCTCCGCACAAATGAAGAAGAAAATCCGAGACGAGCTTGCTGAACGCATCGGCGGTTCCAGCGGAGACTCTCCGTCTGACCTTGACCACGATCTACTCGCCATCAGAGTGGCCCTCACACTGGAAAGGGACGGACCATTTCACTTCTGGAGTCCCGGGATCAAGGAACTTTGGTCCCCTGAGGATACGGCACCGTCTGAACCCGGGGCGGGAGATGATTCTCTTTCCGAACCTCGTCCCCGCCACTACTGGCTTTACTCACCCGGCCGCCAGGCATCCGAATGGGGAGAGTTCTCATCAGACAACATCATGGCCATCGGCTGGGATCACCTCGGCGATTTGGCACTTTACTCAAGTCGTGAGGAGATACGGACCGCTCTCGATACCGATGGTTCTGGCCAAACAAGAACCAATGCCGTCCTAGCCTTATGGCAGTTCCAGAACGAAATGGCCATCGGGGACATCGTCTTTGCCAAACGCGGGCGCCGCGAGATTGTCGGCCGCGGAGAGGTCATCTCCGAGCCGCGTTTCGAACCCAGCAGAGATATCTACCAACATGTGCGTTCAGTGAAGTGGACCCATATCGGCGAATGGGAGCATCCTGGTGAAGCGATTCTTAAGACCCTGACGGATATCACCGCCGATCACGACTACGTCGAAAAATTGGAGGCGCTCGTCACCGATGAGGCGGACGCGGAGCCAGTGACAGCTCCCCGAGTACTTCCCGCCTATGGCAGGGCTGCGTTTCTGACTGACGTGTACATGACAGAAGCCCGTTATGAACGACTCCGTTCCCTTCTGGCCCGTAAGAAAAACGTTATTCTGGCCGGACCTCCCGGTGTAGGAAAGACTTATGCAGCGAAACGCCTCGCTTACTCCATAATGGGAGAAAAGGACCCGGATCGGGTCAACATGGTCCAGTTTCATCAGAGCTATTCCTACGAGGATTTCATGATGGGTTTCAGACCAACCGAAGCCGGAGGTTTCGTTCTCACAGAGGGCCCCTTCTATCGATTCTGCGAGAAGGCACGTGCCAGCGACGAAGATAAGCCCTTCTACTTCATCATCGATGAGATCAACCGAGGAAACATCTCCAAGATTTTCGGGGAACTCCTTATGCTGATCGAGGCGGACAAGCGTGGTCAGGAACTCCGTCTGCTGTACAAAAATGAAACTTTCTCGATCCCGCCGAACGTCCACATCATCGGGATGATGAATACAGCAGACCGAAGCATTGCTTTTCTTGACTACGCTCTGCGTCGACGTTTCGGATTTTTCGAGATGTCACCGGGGTTCGACTCAGCGGGATTTGCGAAATGGCAGCAAGAGGCAGGCAGCCCTGCGCTCGACACACTTGTGGAATGCGTCCAAGAACTCAATGAAGCCATCACGAATGATCCTGCTCTCGGTAAAGGATTCGCCATCGGGCACAGCTTCCTCACCAAACCATCGACGACGGATGAGACGGAAGATTCGTGGCTGCACTCAGTGGTGGAAGACGAACTGGTTCCTCTACTCGAGGAGTACTGGTTCGACGAACCCGCTCTCGCCTCAGAATGGTCTGAGCGGTTGAGAGCTGCCGTGGCATGAACCATTCCATCGTCATCCGCAACGTGTCAGTGATGATGGCGTATGCATTTCAGACCATCCGCCACAGTATTATACGAGAGGTGAGCGCAGAGGATTTCGATCATCTGCACGATCTTCTCGCGGAAATCCTTGCCCAGGGTGTCGGCGCACAGGTCAAACGCGGGCTGCACCGTGATTACATTCCACGGGCGGAAGAACTCAGCACTGTCCGCGGCCAGATCAAGGTAGCGCAAACTCTCAACGCACATTCATTGACGCGAGGACGATTGGTGTGCGAGTTTGATGAATACGATATTAATACACCGCACAATCAAGCTGTGAAGTCAGCCATGCGTCTGCTTATTCGCAACGGCACCATGAAGGACGAACGCAGGTTACGGCTGCAGAAGCTACTGCCGTTTCTAGTTGAGGTCGATGACATCGCTCCGAACCTCATTCGATGGGAAACACTCATTTATCACCGTACAAACGCGGAGTATCGTCTCTTGCTCGGAACCTGCGAGCTCATCATTCGAGGGCTGCTCCCCACTGACATGCACGGAAGTGACGCATTGTCAGATTGGCTCTCTGACGAAGAAATGAGCCGACTGTATGAGCGCTTCCTGCTTGAGTATTACCGATTCCATCACCCCGAACTCAATCCCGGCGCTCCATATGTATCCTGGGATTTTGATCCCGCGCTCTCAACCGGGACAGAACAGCTTCCAGCAATGAAGACGGACCTTACTCTGCGCCAGGGAAGCAAGACACTCATAATCGATGCGAAATACTACGGGGACACTCTCCAGACTGGACGCTGGGGCAAGAAGACAGTGCATTCGAGCAATCTGTACCAGATACTGAGCTACATTAAAAACGCAGATAACCAACAGGACGGATCTGTCAGCGGCCTTCTTTTATATGCGGCAACCCGGGCCCCTGGGCAACCATCGCTGGACATCGTTGTCCAGGGCAACCGAATAGGCGCTCAGGCTCTCGATCTCTCACGTCCCTGGGCTGAGATCAACAATGCCCTGGAAGGAATTATCGACTGGATAAAATAACGTACGATTCTGGTGCGCCAATCGCCGCGATTTCGTCGACTGCGTCCCGACCTGGCTGATAGCTACGCCATGCCCGCGTCCCCTTCGAGTGCCGGGACGTCGAGACGCCGCTTCCAGTAGACCCAGGGGAACCATCCGGATCCGGCACGCTGCC
>CAZJTS010000214.1:0-3608 GCA_964548975.1 uncultured Fastidiosipila sp. | reverse complement strand
TCGTCGTAGCGGCCGTTGTGGGCTTAGCTGTCGTCGTAGCGGCCGTTGTGGGCTTGGCACTTGTAGTGGAAACAGATGTAGGTTTAGTCGTTGTAAAAGAACTAGCTTTGGTTTGTGTGCCGGATGGTTGGATAGTTTCCGTGGTGATCACAGTATCTGTCAGCGTTGCTGATGTGGCATCGACCGTTTGGAGTTCAGAGGATGCAACCAGTGTTAATTCGGGGGATCCCTTGGTGATTTCAGTTGTGATAGATATTGACTCTTCGGCTGAAGACTGAGTTGTACTGGCCGTTTTGGCCGTACTACAACTTGTGAGTATACTTGTACTCAAAACAAATGCGATGATTGCTGTATTTTTCATTTTGCGGTTCCTTTCCTATCGTGCAACACATGTTTTTACAAAAATTAATACGTTTACGGTGCCCTTTATTTGAGGGCGCATGAAAAGATATTTTCTAGTAGTGCAGTAAAAATACTAGTCTTTATGCCACTACCCTCGAAGCCAAATCATCGGTTCACCGCCCTGGTCATAGGGGTTGAAGAAGGTCGGCGGCATATCTAGCCAGCGGTTAGGCTGTGCGTGGTAGGCCCGAAAGGCCTCGATTGATTCTTCAATGCTTCGCCGCACAATCAGGACCTGGTCCGGCTTCGTTTCCGGATAGTTCTCGTTTGGCTCAAAGAGCAAGGCGACTCTCTCTTGATACGCTTGGAACGAAAAGGTTCCGAGTGGCAGTAGATCTTCAAAATGCTTCATGGCTAACACCTCCTGGGTACTGTATTGATCGTACGGTCCCGGGCTCTGAAAGTCCAAGGGGTATATCCAATATTTTTGGTACTTTTATCGTGTGTTCATAATAACAGTAATAAATGGATAGGGTTGTCCTTTGAGTGGGACACCGAACGGGATCGAGTGAGTGGAAGGAGAATCACTCGCCGAGCTGACAGCAAGATTAGTGGTTGATAGGTGCTTGATTCGAGAAAACGATGAGTCTATGTTTGGAAATGAATATGACCAGACGTTTTAATAATTGAATTCCTTGATGCCGGTTCCCGCTTTCACAAACTTTGGAAATAGAGAATTGGGATCAGGATCTCTTGAATCCAAGAAGAATTGCATTTTATCGTGGGCAGTACGACTTCTCGGAAAACCAGTGTACATGAACCACAAGATACATATAAAGGATTAGTCTAGCACCATCTCAGGATTGTCTGGCATCTGCCTTCCGCAGGTGTTTTTTTCATGCTCATTTTTAGGAGGTGATCCGTACGGACATACCGATTCTCTCGAAACTGTTCAAGGCCCGTGACTAGCCGCAGAACCTGCTGCCCGGCTCGAGCTACTCCTTCTTCTTCGGCCCGACGACGAGCGGCAAGCAGGTCAACGAATACACCGCCATGCAGACGACGGCCGTATACGCCTGCGTACGTATCCTGTCCGAGGCCTTGGCCTCGCTGCCGCTCCACCTCTACCGCTACACGGATACGGGCAAAGAGCGTGTTTATGACCATCCTTTAGCCAGGCTTCTGCACGACGAGCCAAACCCCGAGATGACATCCTTCGTATTCCGCGAGACCCTGATGAGCCACCTGCTGATCTGGGGCAACGCCTACGCGCAGATCATTCGGGACGGCGGGGGGCGGGTACTGGGGCTCTATCCGCTCCTGCCAAACCAGGTGGCGGTCGACCGGGATAAGCGGGGCGAACTGGTCTATGCCTACAGCTACGCACTCGGCGAGAATCCGAACGCGTCGCAGCGGACCGTGAACCTCTCCAGACACGAGGTCTTACACATCCCGGGCCTGGGTTTTGACGGCCTGGTCGGCTACTCACCGATCGCCATGGCGAAGAACGCGGTCGGGATGACCATGGCCTGTGAAGAGTACGGTGCCAGCTTCTTCGCGAACGGCGCCAACCCGGGCGGGGTGCTGGAGCACCCGGGCGTATTGAAAGACCCGAAGAAAGTCCGGGAGTCCTGGAACGAGGTCTATCGCGGCTCGCACAACGCGCACAAGGTAGCGGTATTAGAAGAGGGGATGAAGTACCAGCAGATCGGGATCCCGCCGGAAGAAGCCCAGTTCCTGGAGACACGAAAGTTCCAGATCAATGAGATCGCCCGGCTCTACCGTATCCCGCCGCACATGGTCGGGGATCTGGAGAAGTCGAGCTTTTCGAACATCGAGCAGCAGTCCCTGGAGTTTGTGAAGTACACCCTGGACCCCTGGGTCATTCGCTGGGAGCAGGCGCTGCAAAAAGCGCTCTTGTTGCCTGGAGAGAAAACCCGCTACTTCATCAAGCTGAACGTCGACGGGCTGCTAAGAGGCGACTACGCCGGACGCATGAGCGGCTACGCCACCGCCCGGCAAAACGGCTGGCTGTCGGCGAACGACATCCGGGCACTCGAGGACTTAAACCCCATCCCGGACGCGGAGGGCGGCAACCTCTACCTGATCAACGGCAACATGACCAAGCTCAAAGACGCAGGCGCGTTCGTGAAAAGCGGCGAGCCGGCCGTGTCAGAGAGCGACACAGAAGAAAGGACGTGAGTACACGCAATGAAACGGAAATTTTGGAATTGGGTCCGGGACGACACCGGCAGAACCCTGCACCTGAACGGCGAGATCTCGGACGAGACCTGGTACGGCGATGAAGTGACCCCGCAGCTCTTTCGCGAAGAACTCGAAGCGGGCGAGGGGGACATTACGGTCTGGATCAACTCACCGGGCGGCGATGTCTTTGCGGCCGCCCAGATCTACAACCTGTTAATGGACTACAAAGGCCATGTCACGGTCAAGATCGACGGACTGGCGGCTTCGGCGGCTTCCGTCATCGCCATGGCTGGCACCGAAGTCTTGATGTCCCCGGTCGCGATGATGATGATCCACAACCCCATGACCGTGGCGATCGGCGACTCGCAGGAGATGCAGCGGGCCATTGAGATGCTCGCGGAAGTGAAGGAGTCCATCATCAACGCGTACGAATTGAAGTCGGGTTTGTCCCGCTCGAAACTCTCCCGCCTGATGGACGCGGAGAGCTGGTTCAACGCCAAAAAGGCGATCGAACTGGGCTTTGCCGACCAGATCCTGTTCAAGGACGAAGCGGCAGAGGAGCCGACCGAAGCATTCGAAGCCGTGCTCTTTTCGAGGGCCGCGGTGACCAACCAGCTCCTGGCAAAACTTATCCCGCCCGTACCGGAACCGAAGACCCCTATTGAACAACTGGAGAAACGACTGCGCCTATTGGCCCATTGACCCCTTAAGGAGGAAACACAGCATGAACAACATTTTGGAACTGCGTGAGAAACGCACGAAAGTCTGGGAAGGTGCGAAAGCCTTTCTGGACAGCAAACGCGGCACGGACGGGCTCTTATCCGCTGCCGACACGGAAAGCTACGAGAAAATGGAAGCCGATGTTGTAGCACTCGGCAAGGAGATCGAACGTCTGGAACGCCAGGCGGGTCTTGACGCAGAGCTCCTGAGACCCACGTCCCAGGCGCACCTGAGTGTCCCCGGCCTCGTGAAAGCGCCGGCGGAAAAAACCGGCCGGGCCTCGGACGCCTACCGGGACGCCTTCTGGACGAGCATGCGCATCAAGAACCGCTACGATGTAC
>CAZJTS010000213.1:443-3621 GCA_964548975.1 uncultured Fastidiosipila sp. | reverse complement strand
TGACCGATATGGATACGCCATTGGGGCTTCATATCGGCAATCTCCTGGAAGTTCAGGAAGCTTACGCCACGCTTCGCGGTGAAGGCCCGGCCGATCTCGAGGAGATTTGTCTCATCCTCTCCGCAAATCTGCTTCAGCTGGCGGGCAAGGGCACGTACGACGAGTGCCTGGCCATGGCGGAGGAGAGCATCCGCTCCGGGCAAGCCGAGGAGAAATTCCTCGAGATGGTCCGCAATCAGGGCGGGGATCCGGCTATCCTCACTGGCGAGCGCCCGGCCAATGTCCTGACGCGCGAAGTCTTTGCTGAAGCGTCCGGCTCCGTGACCCGTATGGCAACCGAAGCTCTCGGCAATACCGCCATGCTCCTGGGGGCCGGTAGGGCCACGAAGGATTCGGCAATCGACTATCAGGCGGGCATTGTTTTGGCCAAAAAAACCGGCATGACCGTCGAAACCGGCGACCTCCTGGGCACCCTGATCGCAACGGATGAAAGCCTCTTCGACGAGGCCGAAGCGAAGTTCCGGGCGGCCTACACCATTGAAGATAAGAAGATTGACAAACGCCCGATCGTCCTCGCCCGCATGGACAAGGACGGCCTCGAGCGCTTCACTTGATTATTCCTTGGGCTGGCCGTAGTTCCGGAAACGGACAGCCATGGAATCCATTTCTTCGGGCGAAATAATCACCGGCTGACCGATCGAACGGGCCAGAATATGGAGTTGGGCGCAGTACTCAACTTCCTCAACGACATTGAAGGCGCGCTTCAGTGTTTTTTCGCCGGCGAGAATGCCGTGATTGGCCAGGATGACCGCTTTGCGATCGCGCATGGCTTGGAAGGCGTTCTCCGCCAGCTCCGGCGTCCCGAAAGTCGCATATTCGGCACAGCGCACATTGGGCCCCGCCACCGCCAGCATGTAGTGACTCGCCGGCAGATCCTCGTTCAGGAGCGCAATGACCGTGGTGTAAGTCGTATGGGCGTGTACGACGGCGTCGATGTCGTCGCGTTTCTGATACATAATCAGGTGCATGGCCCACTCACTGGACGGCTTTCGCGTTCCCTGAAGCACCTTCCCCTCGAGATCCAGGACGACAATGTCTTCAGGCGTAATTCTGCCGAATTCTATCCCACTCGGCGTGATATAGACTTCACCTGTAGCGCGATCGAAAAAACTCAGATTGCCCCCGGTGCCCTTGGTCAGGTTGTGTTCCACCAACTTATTGCCGTACTCAATTAATTCCTGTCTGATCCGTTCACTCATTTTTTACTCCCTCTAGAACACGTTCACTTCATAGCCCTCTTCCACGAAGGGCCGGATACCGGCATGCCCCTGCATATCGGACAGGAGCGGCAGGCCGAGCGCTTCCACCTGTTCCAGGACACCCAAAGTGTGGGCACAGGCTCTGCAGACGCCCGCGATGAGCCCAAGTTCCAGGCATTTCAGGTAGAGCGGATTCTCTTCTTTGGCCAAAACCGGTGGCAGCGTTACAGATTCCCCTTCAAAGACGAGCCGCACCTCATAGCCGGCCTCGGCGAGATCCACGGCGTTCAGCAGCACGTGCTGGAAGCACATCTTCTGACCGCGCATTGCGTAAAACAAATATTTTCTTTCCATGCGTAAACCCCCTTATCTTTGTTTAGCATAGCATGAATCGGTGGTAAATGTGTCGGCAGAACTTGTGATGTTGTACTAAATTTAGAATAAGTAACAAGGAGGTCCCAAGTATGATACAGGATTTAGATAGCCCGAGAGTTACAGTCGATCGATTGTGTGAAGAGATCCGCCTGCCCCGGATGGCCCTGGTTGAACAGAAGTTCGATGATACACACCTTAGCGAAACCGAGATCAGGGAGGCGATCCGGCAGGAGATGTCACGCCCCGTGATTCGTGAGCAAATCAAGCCGGGGCAGCGCATTGCCATTACTGCCGGCAGCCGCGGTGTAGCCAACGTCCGCCTGATCACTCAAACCATTGTGGATTTCGTGAAAGAACAGGGCGCAACGCCTTTCGTCTTCCCGGCCATGGGTAGCCACGGCGGTGCGACGGCCGAAGGTCAGCTCGGCGTCCTCGAGCGTTTCGGTATTACAGAGGAGTTCCTCGGTTGCCCGATCCTGGCGTCGATGGAGACAGTGGATGTCGGCGTAACGCCTTCCGGACTACCGGTGTTCATGGATAAATACGCTTCCGAAGCGGATGCGGTTATTGTCGCCGGCAGAATCAAGCCGCACACAGCCTTCCGCGGCAAATATGAAAGCGGCCTCCTGAAAATGTCTGTCATCGGGATGGGTAAACAGCACGGTGCGGAGTCCATACATGAGCAGGGCTTCCTCAAGATGGCCCAGAATTTGGCCGAGGCCGGTGAGCTGGTGCTGAATAAAGTCAACATTATCTGCGGCGTTGGGACCATTGAGAACGCCTTCGATGATACGTATAAAGTTGTGGCACTTACGCCGGAAGAGATTCTGCTCGAAGAGCCGACTTTGCTGGACGAGGCTAAATCCCTCATGGGGCGCATCCTCTTCGATGATATCGACCTCCTGATCGTCGACGAAATCGGCAAGGATATCAGCGGCGACGGCATGGACCCGAATGTCACCGGACGTTTCCCGGTGCCCGAAGCGGCCTCCGGCGGACCCAAAATCCAACGCGTGATCATCCGGGATATTACCGACCGGACGCACGGGAACTTCAACGGGCTCGGTGCGGCGGACATCATCACTCGGCGTTGTTTCGATCGCCTGGACGTCGACGAAACCTACCCGAACGGCGTGACCTCCACCGTGCTCGGCGTTATGCATATTCCGGTGGTGGTGAGGCGAGAAGAAACCGCCTTCAAAATGGCGATCAAAACCTGTAACTGGATCGACAAGGAAAATCCCCGGATCGTCAGAATTCGGAATACCGCAGAGTTGGAAGAAATCTGGATCTCTGAAGCTTTGCTGGGTGAAGCTCGCGCGAATCCGCAGCTGACCGTGAAGGGCGAGCCTGAATACATGCGCTTTGCGGAAGATGGGAGTTTGGTGGAGTAACATTAATTTGTGGTCTCGAATGCAGGTTATGCACCCTCTGGTGCACAAGTTGAAATCGAGACCACTAATAATTGGTTCGCATAAGTTGAAATCGGGACCACTAATAATTGGTTCGCATAAGTTGAAATCGGGACCACTAATAATTGGTTC
>CAZJTS010000213.1:0-343 GCA_964548975.1 uncultured Fastidiosipila sp. | reverse complement strand
GCATAAGTTGAAATCGAGACCACAAAGATAGGTCGCTAAGCCTCAGGCAACTTAACCAGGACAGCTGTGTTGAGCGGTGTTTTGGCGCCCATTTCGATTTGGCCGATGATGAGTGAGGAGATAATTGTCGTCATCAGTGACCAGATCAGGCGCGTTGCGGGGATGTAGGCGAGTGAGAGCGTCAAGACCGTGAAGTCCGAGAGTAAGAAGACTGAGGAGATTCTGAGCCCGGTTTTGGCCGAGACAGCGAGCGCTAAGGCATCGTCGCCACCGGAGGCACCACCTTGGGTTCCGTGGGAATACCGCTAATGCTTTAGAACCACAATATTACGAAGGTGACCTT
>CAZJTS010000212.1:0-3664 GCA_964548975.1 uncultured Fastidiosipila sp. | reverse complement strand
TCTCGGCGATGTTGGTGGTGCGGAAGACTAGCGTCCAAGGGGCGAGGTGGGCGTGCGTTGTTGCCGAGGTCGGTGAGTTCTTGGTGGCGTCGGTGGATCGTGGAATCTGACGGTACCCGGGTGATCAGGCCGGTGGTCACCAATGGGTCGAGCAGGTCGATGTCGCTGACGTCATCGCCGCCGAGGATTAACGCGAGTGCCAGTGAGGTCATGGTGGAGCCGACGGTGTGTGTCAGGCTCGGGTTCTGCTGGCCGGTCAATGCGTCGTCGATGGTGTCGGCGACGGCGAGGTGGGTGGCGGTGCGGGCGAAGGCCAATAATCCGGCGTTCGAGCAGATCTGGCGCGGGGATGGCGCCCCGATATCAATGGTGGTAGTCTTCACCTTGAAGGTGACCTTTCTGATCCGGTTTGTGTTCGTGTGGTAACAAACATTTTGCCTGGTCAGGGTGTCACTTCTTCTCTTCGTAGGACCGTGTCCGCTAATCACCGTGAAAAACCCGGGCTCGAAGACGATGACGATGATGAGGAAGATGATGATTAGACCGAGTAAAGGAAGAGGAATTGATCATGGGTGGATTTCCAGACGTAGACTGGTTCTGCGATCGTTGCAATGAACACCTGAATTCTCAGGGAGGGTTTGATGACAACAAGTACACGTGGAAATGCCAGAGCTGTGGCCATAAGAACAGCATCTCGAGAGATAATATTTTCAATTCTTCCGAAGACTATTTCGGCGGGGCGGACCCAACCCGAGGGGTATCGCCGAGGACTTGGCGACTCCGGTCAAGATTGGCCACTGGGGTAATGGAGACTACCGAGTAGAGATCACCTCGCAGACTGACCCGAACTACGTGATGACACTGGTCAAGCAGAGTTATGAGATGAATCGATAGATGGTCTCCTTTGCCATCACAATCATCGAGGTCACACCCGTCACTACTCCAACTACCTGCCCAGACTCCAGACACCCCGGTAGACTGCGTGACCACGCTGCCCGGACTTTGGCGGATCCCCCATCGTCGAGTTCACCCCCGGCTCCACGTCCGCATACCTCGTTTCTTATGCGTGCCCATTTATGCTGACTGCCCCTGAAAATAGAGGCTTTTAAAAAAACTGAGTCGCAGCTACTCTGCTCCTTTGGAAGCAGCCAAATCCAATAACTTGATGAGTGTCACTTGAAGAAGTTCTGCAGATACCTCATAATACGAGACAGAATGGGCAATGTGGAACGTGATCAAGATATTTCAAGATCGGGAAGGGTTCGGAAACTCCTTCTGGGAATTGGTGTTTTCAGCATCGTTTTTGCCGCCCTTTTTGCATTTGCGACCTGGGAGTATGGTCGCGCTAGGCAGTGGTGGGGAGAGACAAATCAACTGCGGGAGTATAAGGACAGTCCTTTAACGACTGACCCACTGCTGGGGTATGTAAAAGTTCGCGAAGAACAATCGCGCCCTGTCGGTCTCACGGGTAAACGCTCCATGGATTGGTATAAGGCGTTTTACGACACCGGCGAAGACAGTGATGAGGTCGCGGTAAGTCGTCTTGTTGAATTTTCTGAAAGAGAAGGATTCTCAGTACGACCAGGAACTTCAACGCCGCCGAACAGTATTCATCTCACCCGTGAGGAACCTAGCGGTGGAACTCTTTCTCTACGCATATCAGTTGAGGATCTAGACGAAGCACAGACTGGAGGTATTTCTATCGTCTCTATTTACATCCATGACTTCTAATTGATGACATAAATAGCAATAATTATGAGGAAAGGTATTTCTGGTGGGATATTAGAAGAGGTTGGGCTCAGCTGTAGTTTTGGCTGGTCTAATGTTTACAACGACTACATCACCACAAGCAAGTGCTCAGGCAGTAGATAAGAAGATTAATGTAGTCCTTCTGGGGGACTCATATTCTGCCGGAAACGGTGCTGGTAGTTACGAAAGAGGTGCGGAGGAAAAGAGCTATAGGAGCACAGTTAACTGGGCTCGAGAGTATGTTAAATGGTTGAATTATGAAGGGATCAAAGCGACCTTTGACAATAGGGCATACAGCGGCAGCGTTACAAATGATCTTCTCGAGGATGGGGGGCAGATTGATGATGGGGTGCAAAAAATACTGATTTGGTCATGCTCACCATTGGTGGCAATGATGTAGATTTCGGTGAAATTGTCACTCAGTGTTTCGTCACTCCTAGCCGCGATGCTAAGGGATGTAAAGAAGCTGTCGACAATGCCAACGGCAAGTTGCCCGAGACGGTCGAAAATACAGAGAAAATACTGAGAAAGATTTCCGGCAAGCTGGAGCCACATGCTGAAATTGTGCTCGTAGGATATCCTCTGCTGAGTACTGATCGTGAATATAAACTGGCTGACTGCTATGAGATGCGCCCCGGGCCAGTTTACGCGCCAGCGCCTAAGTGCACGGACCACTTCGAATACAATGCAGGAACTGAAGTTAGGGAGCTAGGAAAAGCCGCAACCAAAGCCCAGTCGGAACTCGTGCAAGAGTGGGATAAGAACGAATCCACGAAAGTCACATATATAGATAGTATTGAAACTGCCTTTTCAGGTCATGAGCCGGACCCCGCTGCTACCAGCAAGAATAGTTACAGGTGGGTCAATGAGTTTATCGAGACCGAGGGGCAACTTCAGCCGGATGGCACCACCAAAGGAAAGACCAGCTGGGATACCGCCAATTGGTATCATCCAAACATAATTGGGCATCAGAAGATTGCGGCGGAGATTCAGAATAAAGTAGGAATACCTGGCGCTACCAGAGCGGTTGCCCCCACCTCTGGCGATATTGATATTGTGTTCGCAATTGATGCAACAGGATCGATGGGTGGTGTGATTAACTCTGTCAAGCAAGATGTACGCACCATTGCTGCAGATGTTCAAGCTAGAAGCAATACGTATCGCTTCGGCCTTGTAACATATAAAGATCATCCAGTATCGGGAGGTGGCTCTAGCGACTACCCCTCTCAGCTGGAGCTGGGATTTACCACCGATACTTCCGCGTTCGAGACTGCTCTGGACCGCATCTACGTCGGCGGAGGTGGCGATTGGCAAGAGTCCGTATATAGCGGAATCATGGAAGGTCTTAAACTGGATTGGCGTCCGGGTGTCAGAAAGATCGTAATTGCCATCGGCGATGCTCCTCCAAAGGACCCTGAGCCTGTGACTGGCTATACAGCTCAGAGTGTTGCCAAATTTGCATTTGATATCGACCCAGTTGAGATTTATGCGATTGATAATCGCTCTTTGACTTCGGAATCTATGCAAACGCTTGTTGATCTATCGGCAGGACAAGTTTTCCGCGCTTCAGGTGGAGGTAACGTCCCGCGGTTGATTACTGAGGCAATTACCACTGCGCTCGATAAACCATTCGGAGGCTACAAGGGCCGATTTCAGGATATGTCGGAGAGCCCGTGGAGCTGGACGCTCGAGGTTCATACGCGTTTGACGGGCCCATCACGAAATACGAATGGGACTTTGATGGCGACGGTTTATACGAGCTAGAGACTTCAGATGGCTTGATTGAGCACACTTATTTGATGCCATTTGATGGAGTGGCCGGTGTGCGGGTAACCGCACCTGACGGGCGGTATGCCGTTGGATCTGCACCGGTCTATGTTGACTGGCAGCCTGAGCCTGAGCCTGAAGCACAGCC
>CAZJTS010000211.1:0-3671 GCA_964548975.1 uncultured Fastidiosipila sp. | reverse complement strand
CCAAAAGCGAGCTGGTGCGAAAACTCTGCTCCTCGATCCGAAGATCGAGGTAGCGGTCATAAACGGTGGTCAGTAGGTCGGCATCGTTCTCGAAACTCAGGGTAGCGAGTGCCTCGGAACGCTTGAACCAGGCGGCCTCGATGATTTCCGACTCATCGAGTTTCAGGTTCTGATAGTCTCCGGAAGGCTGCGCGATAAAATACCGGACCTGCTTCAGGACGCCTTTTTCGGGATAGTAATGCGTCCTGAATCTATCGGTCCGATCAATGATGACGGCATCGAGACCCGTCTCCTCGTAGAGCTCTCTGAGCGCGGTTTCGGGATCGGATTCGCCGGGGTTTTTATGCCCTTTGGGGAAGGCCCAATGGCCGGCACGGTGCCGGAGGAGCAGAACCTCATTCTCCGGATTGAAGAGAACGACACCGCAGGAGAGCTCCTGCGGTTCGGAGCCGTGTAAAAGGTCATAGGGCAGATGCGTCATAATACTTTCCTTATTATTAGTCGACCGGTGCCGGATTGAAGTCCTCAGTCCAGGGCAGGCCCCACTTGTTCAGAGCGTCCATGAACGGATCCGGATCGAATTCTTCGACGTTATAGACGCCGGGTTTCTGCCATTGGCCGTTCAGGACGAGCATTGCGCCGATCATGGCGGGGACGCCGGTGGTGTAGGCCACGGCCTGAGAGCCGACCTCTTCATAAGTTTCCTCGTGGTCCGTGACGTTATAGACGTAGTAGGATTTTTCTTTGCCGTCCTTGATGCCGTGGAAAATACAGCCGATATTGGTTTTGCCTTTCGTGCGGGGACCCAGTGTGGAGGGATCCGGCAGCAGCGATTTCAGAAATTGGAGCGGCACGATCTCGCGCCCCTGGTACATGACCGGCTCGATGGAGGTCATGCCCACATTCTCCAGGCATTTTAGGTGCGTCAGGTAGCTTTGGCCAAAGGTCATGAAGAAGCGAATCCGCTTAATGCCGGTGATATTCTCGGCCAGGGACTCCAGTTCCTCGTGGTGGAGCAGATACATGTCGCGCTCGCCAATCTCGGGGAAGTCATAGACGCGCTTGATTTCCATGGGTTCGGTCTCGATCCATTCGCCGTCTTCCCAGTAGCTGCCGTTGGCGGAGACTTCTCGGATGTTGATCTCAGGGTTGAAATTGGTGGCGAAAGGATAGCCGTTATCGCCGGCGTTACAGTCGAGGATATCAATATAGTGAATTTCGTCGAAGTGATGCTTCAGGGCGTGCGCAGAGAACACCGACGTGACGCCCGGGTCGAAGCCTGAGCCCAAGAGTGCGGTGATGCCTGCTTTTTCGAAGCGATCACGGTAGGCCCACTGCCATTTGTACTCGAATTTCGCGGTGTCCTGCGGCTCGTAATTCGCTGTGTCCAGATAATGGGTTCGGGTGGCCAGGCACGCATCCATAATCGTGAGATCCTGATAGGGGAGCGCGAGGTTCACGACAATATCGGGCTTATACTGCTCGATCAGGGAGATCATATCATCGGTGTTATCGGCATCGACTTGAGCGATAGAAATCTCGCTGCCCTGCCCATCCAGCTTGTCTTTTAGCGCCTGACATTTCTCGAGCGTGCGGCTCGCGATCATGATTTCCGGGAATACCTCATGGTTTTGCACCATCTTATGGACACAGACAGAGGCGACACCGCCTGCGCCGATTACCATTGTTCTCGACATATATTGACCTCCTGATTAACTGGCTTCAAAAAAGCCCTGTATACTCTGAATTTTAGCATACAGGGCCGGTCCATGCGCTTAGCTTGGCCTTTTCTAGCTCCGATCAGCACTCAGCAAAAGCAATTCTCTCAGGAGCTTACAGGCCACAGCCGTGGAGATGCCGCTTGGGTCATAAGGCGGGCTCAATTCATTGATATCGAAGCCGACAATCTTCAGGCCGCCCAGCGAAATCAGGGCTTCGTGGAGTTCGTTATAGCTCACCCCGCCCGGTTCAGGCGTGCCGGTACCGGGCATCACCGACGGATCCAGCACGTCTAGATCGAGCGTGATGTAGACGGGTTTATCGTGAAGTGTGTCGCGTAAAGCCTCGATTCCTTCAAGGCCAAAAGGATGAAAGTCCAGATGCTCCCTCGCCCAGATGAATTCTTCTTTCAACCCGGATCTTATACCGAAACTGTGTATCCGCCCGTCACCAAGGAGATCCCAACACTTGCGGATCACGGTGGCGTGAGACAGCGATTCATCGAGGTAGGCTTCACGGAGATCCGTGTGCGCGTCGAAGTGAATAATATGAAGGTCCGGGAAGCGGGCCACCATCGGCTCGATTGCCCCGAGCGTGACCAGGTGTTCACCGCCGAGCATCGCAGGGCGTTTGCCGTCCTCTAGTAATCTTTTTATATATAAGTGGATTTTGGCCAAAACCGAGGCCGGGTTCCCGTACGGCAGAAGCAGGTCACCGGCATCATGGAACGCATAGTCTTCCAGGTCCAGATCAAGCTTCGGGCTATAGGTCTCGATCGCGGCAAAATCACGTCGCATCGCTTGACTGGCGAAGCGTGTACCGGGTCGAAAGGAGGTTGTTCCGTCAAAGGGAGCCCCGAAAATGACTGTTTCGGCATCTGCGTAAGATGCATCACAGGCCATGAATTGCAGGGAATCCAGAAGATTCTCTTGTGAAATGTTCATTTTTACGCCTCTTTTCCTGTTCAATATGTCCAACTTTGGCCCGGTTCTATTGAAATTTACTCGGACAGTGCTATTCTACACGTTAGGAATTTGTTCAGTCACGCGTTTGTCACCGCTACGCAAAAGTAATTTTACAAACATTACAACTGTGTTACAATATCGAAACGCGTTAAAGTTTCGCTGACAATGAAACGAACCGGAAGGCCCAGTCAGCGACAAGGAGATCAAACAGATAATGAAGAAGCTACTTGCACTATTCGTCCTGACCTTCGCAATTTTAAGTCCGCTGGGCACTGTCCTGGCAGAGACCACCCCAGAGTCACCGATAAGTGTTGCCTTGAGCACCGAAGATAAGCAATTCTCCGCAAATGAGGGAATTCCCTTTACTGCTGCGGTCGCTAATAATTCTGAAACCACCATTCGCAATATCCAACTGGATTTAGATGTGCCCAAGGGCTTTGAAATGCTCGGCGCATCCCTAAGCCAGCAGATCCCCGAACTCGCCCCCGGCGAAAACACCACGGTGGATTGGGAGGTGGCGTATCAGTTTGCCGCACCCGCGAAGCTGAACAAGCTGGAAACCGTTCCGAGATCTGTCGCAGCAGCAGCCATCGACCGCAACATCACCGTAAGTAAATATTTTCTGGTCGGTGCAGCCGGCGTGCTCGTACTGCTTGCCGGTGTCAGTATCTTCAGAACTGTAAAACGTAAACGTATTAATAAGAAGCGTTTCATCGGCTATTTGCTGGTGGGTGCTCTGTTCACCGGTTTTGCGCTACCTGCTCAAGACACATTCGCTTCTGAAATTGCCCCCACACCCGTCGAGGACGCCAGAACGGCTGTCATCGTTGTTGATGGGGTCGAGTTTGAAATCCAGGTTAAGCTGAGCTTTGCCGTGGATCAGGTCGAAGAGCTGGACTCCATGCTCGGTGATCTCCCGAATCGTCACCAGGACTTGACTTTGGCCACGACGGAAGCCCCTACGACTGAGGCTACGACAACAGCTGC
>CAZJTS010000210.1:0-3692 GCA_964548975.1 uncultured Fastidiosipila sp. | reverse complement strand
CCTCGTCCGTGTTCGTGTTGCGCCAGGTTCGGAAGGGCGCGAGCAGGCTGCCGTCGGGGCCGAATGGCAGGTAGCCATGCATCATGGCCGAAATACCGAGGGCGGCGACGCGCTCGAGCTCTATGCCGTAGGTGCTGCGGACGCTGGCGGCCAAGTCGCTGTAGGCGGCTTGCAGGCCGGTCCAGACGTCTTCGAGCTTGTAGGTCCAGTAGCCGTCGACCAGCGCGTTCTCCCACTCGTGGTTGCCCTGGGCAATCACGGCGTAGCGGTCGTCGATCAGGACAGCCTTGATACGAGTCGAGCCGAGCTCGATGCCGAGACTGCAGCCTCCCGCCCGTATCGTGTCGATGGTGTGTGTGTTCATGTTATCCCCCCTTGTACTTATTCGTTTTATGGTTTAGAAGCCTCTGCCCCAGAGGCACTCGCCTGTTTCGCTGACAGCGCTGAGGTAGACCTCTTCGCCGTGGCGCAGGACAAGGCCGCGGTAGCTCGAGCCGTATAGGGCGAGCGTGAGCTCTCCCTCTGGTGTCGTGGTGAGTGCCAGGTCCTTGACCGCTAGCTTGCGGCCATAGGTGACGCCGTTATTGAAACGGTCGAAGCGGACCAGGCTGATGAAGTCTGGCAGGCTTCCGCCTGCTTCTACGAGTGTCTCGTCGCGCGGTACAGGCGACAAGAAGACTTGGCCGTTGTCGAGCCAGAAGAGCTTGCGCAGGTGCAGGTAGGACTGGCGGACTTCGAATTCCTTGCGGATGTGGTGGACTACGTAGAGGCCGTCATCCAGGGCTGCGAGGCTGTTGTGCCCCGGTCCCATCCGGCCTTCGCAGCCGGGCAGGTCGAAGTTGTAGCCGCCGGCCAGCTTGTCCCCGACGCTGCGAATCGGATCGAGGTCGCAGAGGTCGTGGCCCTGGCTGTCGAGATAGGGTCCGTGGAGGTCTTGCGCCTGCCCGACCCGGATGTTGTAGTCATAGGTGAGGCTGCCGTAGGAGACGAAGAGATAGTAGCGGTCGTGTTCGGCTGAATAATGGATGTAGCCGCCCTCTACTGCCGTGTGCTGGCCGCCCGCGATGCGGGTGCCGTAGCCTGGCTCAGCGAGGAAACCACTCTCGTCCAGAGGCGCGATGTAGATGCCGCCGAAGAAGGAGCCGTAGACCATGTGGAGGCGACCCTCCCGGTCTGACACGACATTGGGATCGATGGCGTTGGGCGCGTCGAAGCGGCCGTTGTGGTAGGTCCGAAGTACGTCTCCCTGATAGACGAAGTCTGCTTCGAGGGAGGGCGCGGTGGCCAGCGAAATGACGCTCTGGCTGGTGCCAAAGGAGGAGGCGCAGCAATAGAGGCGGTACTCCGCCCCTACGCGCACGACTTCCGGGGCCCAGAAGCCCTGGTTGCGCGTATGGCGCACAACGGGCTCCGGGAAGGCCGGCAAGGCGGTCTTGAGGAGCTCCCAGTGCAGGAGATCCTCAGACTTCGCGATCTGTACACCCTTGAGGTGCGTGTCGGTGGAGAAGCAATAGTAGCTCCCCGCCTCACGCACGATCAGGGGGTCATGGAATTTGATTTCACTGCCAGGTACTGACATGTATGCCCTACTCTTTCATACCGGAGAACATGAAGGATCCGATGATGTAGCGCTGGAAGATACCGTAGATAATCAGGACGGGTACCAGCAGGAGCACGGAGCCGGCCATGATGCGCGGCACATGGGAGTTGATGGCGTACTGTTCGTTGAATTTCGCCACCATAACGGTCACGGGCTGCCATTTGGCATTCTTAATCAAGATAGTCGGGCCGAGGTAGTCGTTCCAGGAAGCGATGAACCAGAGCACGCCGTGGGCCGCGAGAGCCGGGGCAATCATGGGCAGGATGACACTCTTGTAGATGCCGAGGTAGTTCGCGCCGTCAATCTTCGCCGCGTCGAGCATGGAGTCCGGTACATTGAAGATGTATTGGCGCAGGAAGAAGATCATAGCGACGTTGCCGAAGAGCTTGGGCAGGATCAGGGGCCAGGGGCCCATGAGGAGCTTCATCTGACTGAAGAGTACGAATTGCGGCACCATGATGGTGGGGTAAGGGATCATCAGGGAGACCAGCAGCAGCAGGAAGAGGATGTTGCGTCCGCGGAAGCGAATCTTCGCGAAGGCCATGGCAGCAGCGCCGGAGACCAGCGCGCCGAAGACGACCGGCGGCAGGGAGTACAGCAGCGTGTTCATGAAGCCGCGGATCAGGGGGATTTCGTCCCAGATCTGTGTGTAGGACGAGAAGTCCCAGACCTGCGGGATCAGGCCGCCGATGTAGACGTGCATTTTGGGCTTAAGGGAGGTGAAGATCATCCAGATGAAGGGGTACAGCATGATGATGGACACCCCGGCCAAAAGCAGAAAGACGATTGTATCGAGAATCAGTTTGCGCTTTTTCATTGGTTGTTCTTCCTATTCAAGTAAAGCTGTATCGCGGTGAGGACAAAGACGATCAAGCCCAGAACAATGGCAATGGCTGAACCGTAGCCGGCTCGGGAATTGCGGAAGGTGTAATCGTAAAGGTAGATGACCGTGGTAAAGGTGGAGTTCGCGGGACCATTGGCCGTAAAGATCAAGCGGGGCTCGACGTACATCTGGGCGCCGCCGATGACCGAGGTCACGATGAGGTAAAAGGTCACAGGGCGAAGCAAGGGAAAGGTGATTTTGCGGAAGGCCTTGAAGCTGCTGGCGCCGTCAATCTTCGCCGCTTCGTAGTAGGTGTCCGATATACCCTGCATACCTGCTATGTAAAGGATGATGGAGCCGCCTATGCCCTTCCACACCGTCATGATAATAATGACCCATTTGGTGTAGTCCGGATGGCCCAGCCAGTTAGGAGGATTCTCAATGCCCATATTCTGCAGCAGGGTATTGATGGCGCCTCCGTCCGTCATAAACAAACGTTGAAAGACAAAGCTGACCGCAACCACGCTGGTGACCACCGGCACGTAAAAGATTACGCGGAAGGTGTTTTCGTAGCGGGTGCCGCGGTTCATAAGCGAGGCGAAGATCAGCGAGATGGTCAGGCCGATCGGAATGCCCAGCATGTAGTAGAAGGTGTTGCCCAGACTCTTCCAGAAGAGCGGGGCCGAGAAGAGTTCTTTATAGTTATTCAGCCCGACGTTTTTCGCCGAGAAGATCGATTGGCCCAGGGGCCAGGAAGTAAAGGATGTATACACTGCCATCGCGAAGGGGATAATGACGAAGATAATCATACCGATAAACGGCAGGACGATAAAACTATATCCCCAGCGATTGTCCAGCTTCTGTATTTTGGCCTTGTAGTTCTTTTCATTCTTCATAGATTTATCTTCCCTATCACGTAGTAAAGAAAACGGCTCCTGCGCTTGCGATTGTGTACCAATGATGCAGAGCGAAGGAGCCGTATCGGTGCCGAGGAGATTAGTTGTTCGGGTTAATACTGGCCTCGTCGGTTATTGCTTGATCCAGCATGGCTTGCGCGCTGTCCTGAATGCTGTTGACATATTCAGAGACGCTCATGGGTGTCACACCCTTGTCGGTACCTTCATAGTAGCTCCAGACGCTGTCGACACCGGCGATAAAGCCTTCTTGATGCCATACAGTGTTGAAGGTGTAAGTGGTCTCGACGCGGTGGCCGTTCTGGCCGGAGAGCATGTTCACGAAGAGCTTGCGGCTCTCAGGGAAGTACGAGTC
>CAZJTS010000209.1:0-3737 GCA_964548975.1 uncultured Fastidiosipila sp. | reverse complement strand
GTATCCGGCTGATGTACGCAGATCTACAAGTCATACACAAGAGAGCATCACTAAGAGACAAGAGAAATCACCTGACGGACAGTTGGTCATGAGTGATCTACAGCAGTACGTGTATTAAACATCTCTGTAGACCACGGATACACGCCGGTACACGGTATAAATACCACTTGAAATCCGAATCTTTGCTATGTGGACAGTTTGTGGATAATTGATCCCCTCACATGAACAAAATTATTATTTTGTTCATGTGGACAAACGGTGGAAAAAGGTGGAAACCCTCTCTTTCCTCAAAAAGAGCAAAATAATAGCCACCAAGTGAGGTTCGGTGGCTACATCAATTTAATAATGAACTTTACTGGATTCGGATAATCAGCGGCTTGCCATCATAAGAGATAGCATTATGCTCAACTGCCACTGACGTATCACTGAGCACATCCTGATATGTGCCATCCGGGATTTCTGCTGTGATCCCGTATGAGATGCCTCCGGAGACTTTCCGGACTTTGGCCAAATCAATCTCCGTAATATCGGGTGCATCTCTGAGCTGGAAGAAGCCATACCAGATCTGATCAAGTGCTCTGTACTCCACAACTGCGATGCTGTCTTCATAGGTTCCAAAATGACAATGCGCTGTAGTGAAAATCGGATTGGAGAGCATCTGGTTCAGACGTTTAATCTCTTCTGTAAGATCTATAGTTCCGCTCCAATCGACAGTATCCTTTTCGAATAGCGACGGTACTTTAGTTGCCCCGACTTCCTGACCCATGTACAGTAACTTGGTACCTGGGATGAAATAGATGAAAGCGAGCCAGTTACGCAGCAACTGACCACTCCCGAAACGGTCGGCCCCTCTTCTTCTGTCATGATTTTCGAGGAAACGGAGCTTACTGTAATTACTTGGGTAGTCAACTTCCTGCATTGCCAGCTCGAAGAGATATTCACCTAATGAGACTTTACCGGCAACACAAGCCTGAAACATTTCGAAAATATCGTGATCGTAGGTGATATCAAATGCCCGGTAGAGTTCTCCGTCGGACGCAGAGTAAATATCATGTTCATGGCAATAATGTTTCATGGAGCCATGGACAGATTCTGCCAGCCAGAGGGAATCAGGGCGGATCTTATCGACGGCTGATCTTGCTTCGATCCAAAATTCCTTATTTACCAGGGAAGCCACATCACAGCGGAAACCGTCGACAATTTTCGCCCAGTGAAGTAATACGTCTATCTGTGCTGACCACAAAGGACTCTTCTCACGGTAGTCCAGATCAACAACATCGCTCCAGTCCCCGGCGTGATTCATCGGTCTACCCTCTTCATCCCTATAGAAGTACTCCGGGTGAGAGATTGCCAAGTCTGAATCTGGTGACGTGTGATTAAAGACGATATCCAGCATCACCTTCAAGCCTCTGGCGTGGCACTCCTCGACCAGCGTTAGGAAATCCGCTTCTGTCCCATATTCGGGATTGATGCCCAGGTAGTCCCTGATCGCATAGGGGGACCCGAGGCTACCTTTGCGTTTGAGCTCGCCGATGGGATAAATGGGTAGAAACCAGATATAGTCCACACCCAGGGCCTTGATGCGATCAAGCTCAGGAATTACGGCGCTGAAAGTCCCTTCTTCTGTGAAGTTACGGATGAAGATGCTGTAGATGACTTTCTGTCTGACATCAAGCGGTGTTTGATCGGCCATTAATCCTCCGTGATTTTTTCTCCGTTATAAATCATACCTGATTCCCGGAGCAGTTCTGCGGTTTCCACTGCTCCCCCAGCGGCACCGCGCAAGGTGTTATGGGACAAACAAGTGAAGCGGTAATCCAGAATCGCGTCATCTCTTAGACGACTGATCCAGATAGCCATACCCTTATCCCGCGGGGCGTCCAGCTTGGGCTGGGGGCGGTCATTTTCAGTCAGGTAATTAAGAAAGGTTTCAGGCGCAGAGGGCAGATCATATTCTGTATGTAAGTGCTCGTATTCATACCAGGCGGTAAGGATTTCTTGTTTGCTCGGTTTGTTCCGAAACTTTACTGTCACAGCGGCGGTATGCCCTTCTTGCACAGCAACACGGTAGCAGTGAGCTGAGATTAACGGTTTTTTGGCCGGTACGATTACGCCGTCTTTCACCGTTCCCCAGATCTTTAGTGGTTCGGTTTCGGACTTCTCCTCTTCCCCACCGATATAAGGGATCAGGTTCTGTTCCATTTCCGGCCAGGTGCTGAAGGTTTTTCCTGCTCCAGAAATGGCCTGATACGTACTCACGAAGACCTGTTCGATCCCGAACTTCCTCAGCGGTGTTAGAGCGGGAACATAACTCTGGATCGAGCAGTTGGGTTTACACACGATGAAGCCGTAGGATGTACCGAGCCGTTTGCGCTGTGCTTCTATGATCTCTTGATGTTGAGGATTTATTTCCGGGATCAGCATGGGGACGTCAGGCGTGAGTCTATGAGCTGAATTGTTTGAGATGACCGGTAGCTCGGCTTTGGCCAAAGCCGTCTCCAGCGCAATAATATCGGCCTTAGGGAGATCCACCGCACAGAAGCAGACATCGAGTCCTTCAGCAAATTCACCGGCACTGTCTGGCGTCACTTCGGTAACAAGCATGTCCAAGACATTTTCGGGACAGGTTACTTCCAGGTGCCAGCGGCCTTCTACGGCTTCTTGGTAGGTCTTCCCCGCTGAACGCCCGGAAGCTGCAAGTTTCGTGATTCTAAACCAGGGATGGTCTGCGAGCAGCGTGACAAAGCGCTGACCTACGAAACCGGTGGCTCCGACAATTCCTACTCTTAATTTGAAACTCATAAGCTAATCTCCATCTGTTATCAATGGTCTTTATTGTAACAAACCGGAACACGGCGCTGTAACGAAAAGGATGTAGAACTCGATTGTTTTCTGACTAAGCGCCCAGCCGGGAGAAAAAGCCCCAGAACTCCGAAAGCAGATAGGTCAGGCCCAGACTGTAGAGGGCGATCGAGAAAGGTTTACACAGGAGGATAATGGCCGAAAATTTCTTCAGCCGCATCGTGGTGATTCCACTGATATAACATAGAATATCGTCGGGTGCGACCGGCAAGAATATCAATAGAGCCAGAATTCTCTCGTAGCGCTTGTCGTTACCAGTCCAACCGATGTACTTCTGATACGCCTTCTTCCCGATCATACGGGTGACGAAAGGTTTACCGAAGTGTCTAGCAAGCATGAAGGCAGCGATAGATCCGATACAGATACCGATGTAATTGTAAACAAGCCCCCAGATCGGGCCGAAGACAATCACACCCACCGCACAGCCGATCGCACCGGGCAGAATAGGAATGACCACCTGTACCATCTGTAGGATCGTGAATATCAAGGGTGCTGCCGGGCCGATTTGATTAACGAAACGCGTTAAAGACTCCTGATCGGTGAAAATGCCTCTCCGATAGCCAATAATGCTCAGGACTATGATCGCGCCTAACAAGATGACAGTGGTCAGATTAATGGCGATGCTGAAGGCTCGGGAGCGACCGTACTGCGTATTCTCATCTAGTTTTAAGGCTTCGGGCGCTTCCTGTTTCTCAGGATTCAAGACGGTTTTTACCAGGTCCTTACCGTCTGCTTTCACCCTGGCGCGGCGAGTCAACGCCTGTGAAGGATCGTCAAGTCCAGCTTGGTTCGGAGCGCTCCGGCCCTTATCCTCACAAGATTATGTCTTCTTCACAGTTTAAAAAATCACCAAATAAAAAATGATAATTTGTCTA
>CAZJTS010000208.1:714-3780 GCA_964548975.1 uncultured Fastidiosipila sp. | reverse complement strand
GGCTATGCACCCCAGATCCGGAAGAGCCAACAAACCTCCCCGGACAGTACAGCTAGCTGCCCTGGGTGTTCATGGCCAATAAAATACTAAAGGGAACCACTCATGTTAAATACGTGAAAAAATAGACTACTTTCCGGTAAACAATGGGTCATTCTCCATTCAAGCCTAAATCCTGATCGGCTCATCCTACTATTTTTCAGGCTCTAAAATTCCACCCGCACCATACTTGATATCGATTGGCCTACCTAGCTCGACCTCCATCGCACCCCGAATCGAAGTCATATCAAACCTGGGATTTAGTTTGACAAGAAGCTCCGCAGTGAGAGGCCGTTGATTCCAGACTAAGAGCAGCAGAGCCCCTAACGTCGCAGTGAAAATCTCAATGCCAAGCACATTTTCAACATCACTAACGACTTGCCAGTACCCTTGGCGCTCTCGAGGTAGAGAATTCATTACTACAAGCGGAAAACTAGCGTCAACCGGCAATCCATATCTCGCGTTTGCTACTGCTAGGTCGTCGAGCGTTGCTCGAACAGCTTCGAGAGAATCTGTCCCAAACTCCACTTCCAGGGAACCCATCGTGCCATCCCGCAGTCCATAGAAGCCATCAGCTCTGGTATGAACATCACCTCTACGCCTAACGGCTGCTGAAGCAAAAATACAAACCAGTGCTGAGCGAACAATTCGAATCTGTGAAGTTTCAGTCAGTGTAGCGGCACGCTTGGAAACTACTCTGGCGTGGCTGTCGGAAAAATAGGGAACATCCCATCGGACTTTTGGAAGCATTTTCACCTGAGCACGATGCCTTGATACCGTCTCTTCGTCTCTAAATGAGACCTCCTGCGTCCTTCTGGACATTTTGTTTCTTGGTGCGACGTAAGCAATACCGTCCGAGTCGAGCCCCATCGCCCCAGCAGGACATTTAGCAATACAAAGACCGCACGCAATACACATGTTAGCTTCGACCACTGGTTGTTCAGCCACGCTATCCCAGCCAATTGCTCCGACCGGGCATACTTCGCTATTTGTGTCAGCAGCGAATCCCAGGAGTGCCTCTACCGTAGATTCACTCTTGCCCATAAGACGACAGGGCTGATCTACACACGAAATGCATTCTGCCGGATGTTTAGCGCCATCCTCATAGATCCAGACACCTGACCGCCCAACGAATGGACCTTCGATGCTTGCAGGAGAAAGATTTAGAAGCCGTGTTTTCCTGCGTTGACTAAAGTGGCTAAACTGCCGCACAGAGCAATCCCTTAAGATTCATAATTGTATCCCTTTCTGGAATAACGTTTTCAGTAACACATTCCACCGCCAAGCTTAGCAAGTCCTCTAAGCCGACTACCCCAACACGAACACCAAAGGCTAAGTCTATCTCGTCGATGAGCTGCGAAACCTCGGCTCGAACGTTCGGCAAATGATAGCCAACCACTAACGACGTAGTTTCGGTTGTTGTTGGGTGTGTTTTTCGCGAAGAGAGAACCACCTTATTCTCGAGGGCTTGCCTAACCGCTTTCAATGATAAATACATCTCTTCCGAAGGAGACTTAACTTCTATCGGAATTGACTGTAAGTCATCATAAATCAAGACGTCCCATCGTGCGCCGTTATCGCCCGCCCGTGACTCCCTCGCTGGAAACCCGCATAGAGTAAATAGGTCTGCAACCAGTGGGTAGAACGACTTTTGCTTGTCCGACCGGTGTTCTGCAAACATACTTTCGACGATGCTCTCCTTGGATAGTCCCTGCTCCCAAAGTCCGTTAATTTTCTCAAACAAACGTTGAGCGGACTCCCGTTTGGTCGGAGTGTGACTATTAGAGGGTTTTCTCAGAGATGATTTGGTCAATTGAAAGACCAAATTTCTCCTTTCTAAACCATGAAGTGGATCAGGAGGTAGAGTTTCAACCCGTTCAGTTCCATTCGTGGAAGATTCGGTTGGGTAGTTGATACCCAAAGCTTGATCGACGGTCCAAGCATGAAGCGTCTGGTAAGGGGAGAATAAGGGCTCTCGACCCTTCAAAACAGAGTCCAGTGCTTCGAGATCGGTAGTATAATCTTCACGGACCGGCGAGATATCGAAACCTGCCCGCTCGAGCATAGAGTACACCCCCGAGCGAATTAGTGACTTTTGGAGAGGTGGCTCCAAAGACCGGTAGTCAACAAGTCTGAGATCGGCTAGGGTTTCGAAATGTTCGAGCTGCGATAATCCCTTCTCGGTTATGGAGAAACAACTGAGAGATTTATTATAGAGTGTTCTGTCGCGAACATCCGTCTCAATCCAACCTATCCCGCGTAGCAACCCAATTGGGAACCGGGTCATGTTATCCACAGATACTGGCTTCATGCCAAGATCAGATGCAAGATCTTCGAAGGCCTTGGCTAGCCGAGATCGATCTCCACGAAGTGCCTTGATCTTTTCAATCATTTTTGAGTACGCACCGTCATGATCATCGCTAAAAGACATCGGCCCAAGGCAAAGTTCGTGTTTGAACATCATCCCACCGAGGTCACTTAATGACTGAAGTGTAGCGGAAAAGAAACGCACATGTTCATCATATTTTACCCCCGATGCCGGCTCGCTGGGATTTACGTAACCGAGCGCCGCTTGTTCCAACAAATCGTACGCGGCTTCAACACTCGACGCGGCATACTCCCCTACCAACGTAAATCGCAACGGATACTTGCGGTCGGGACCAGCAGGGGCCATCCAACCTAAAAGACGAAAGAGCTCAGCATACATTTTCATATTCATTTTTGCGGAATCCAACGACTCGGTTCTTTTGCCAGTTATTTCGGCTGCCCTCTGGCCTGAATAACCATATGCAGTCAACAATGGTGTTGAAGTTATAGCTTCCTTCATTTCTGCCAGATTGAAAACTGGATTTTCTTTTAGTGAGTTGTAGAGTGCCCTAAAAATTGCCACTTGGGTCTCAATGTTACTTCCAGGATTTCGAAATCTTAACACATTTCCTCCAATTGTTTTCTTCTTGAGCCAGATCAGACACCGGAGACGTCAGGTTTTTTGTTACATACTGCAAAGTTCTATAATCTAGAATGAACCAT
>CAZJTS010000208.1:0-704 GCA_964548975.1 uncultured Fastidiosipila sp. | reverse complement strand
ATTTCGGCAGCAGTTAATATATTGCAATTCTTTCATGGGAACTATTTGGGCATTCTCTATTTGATTTGAGTGCGGCGGCTCTATTCCTAACGGTGCGCCGTCTTATTCCAATCCTAAGCGGCGTTTTTTCTAAACGAGCGGGAATAGGTACTATTTCTCATCCAGTCGATGTCGACAGTATAAATAGTTGGCCCCCTGTTCTTACTTTCACGTCTTTTTTATCCTTTTTAGATTAGTGTTTTTCGTGTTTGCATTGCTAATTTTAAAAATCCTTGGACCAACTCTTATCTCGGCGGCGTTGTTACTAGCTTAGAGATCATTGTTTTTATCTCTACGCCGGATCCCACGCACCCGCCTCCGTGTACACCACCGCGAACGGCAGGGCCTTGTTCTCGTTGCCCTCGCTAAACCAGAACACCACGGGTCCACGCTCCCCCAGAACGACGTGCTTCGGCGCGCCCCAGGTCGGCAGGCTGCTCATGATCACGGTCTCGGCGATCACTTGGGAGCCCTTCTCATCCACCACGGCGCGGATCTTCTGCCGGGTGGGGCGGTCGAGACCCTTGACGAAGGCCTCGTAGTCCACGTCCTGCTGCGGGACGGTGAGGGTGTCCACCTTCTTGTCCTCGGTGGAGAAGTCCTTCATCCAGCGGCGGGCGTCGGCGACCAGCTGGAAGCCGTCCAGATCCAGGTCGCCGGGGACC
>CAZJTS010000207.1:0-3792 GCA_964548975.1 uncultured Fastidiosipila sp. | reverse complement strand
GCTCCTGCTGGGTCCACTTATTACCTTTGCGGAAAGTGCGAATTTTCTCTGAGAGCATATCTCAATCCTCGTTTAATCACGTATCGTGTTTATACCTCTATTGTACCATGGATTTATCTCGAGCAGTGATAAAATTCACCCATCCTACAAGAAAGCGAAGACCTTACATGAATTCATTAGAAAGGTTTCTGGCCATCCTGGAGACAGAGAACCGCAACGCGGCGCTGGCCTTCATCATGCAGATAATGGAGAAGGAAGAGATGGCCTTCTTCGAAGTCTATGAAATGTTGCTCGGTCCGGCACTCAATGCCATGGAAGCGACCGGGAACGAAAATATGGACATCTGGAATGAACATATTCGCACTTCCATCATCAAGACCATTGTTGAGAACATGTATCCTTATGTCGTGAAAGAACGCCGTGAGATCGAAGCGGGCAACAGCAAAACCGTTGTCGTCTGCTGCCCACCCGAGGAAGGGCACAGTTTAGGGGCTCGCATGGTGAAGGACATTTTTACCTACCTGGGTTTCGAAGCTATCTTTGTCGGCGGTTATACACCGCTCCGCGTACTTGAAGCCGGACTCGACAGCCGCAAAATAGATTACATCGCCATCAGCGTATCCAATCCCTATCACCTGATCTCCACACGCAACATGATCGAAGCGATTCGCGAACATCAGCCGGACGTGCAGATCATCGTCGGCGGCAACGCTATGAAGCGTATGGGCGACCGCGCTATTTCCCTGGGGGCGGACCACATCATGACAACATTCGCTGAACTGGAAACGCTAGAAAGAGATATCGAACATGAGACTGGCCTTTAAAATCGCATTGCGCTTTCTGCGCTCCGGGAAAGGCCAGACCTTTCTCATTGCGCTCGGTATAGCCATCGGCGTGTCTGTACAGATTTTCATCGGCTCCCTGATCCAGGGCCTGCAGATCGATCTGGTGGACACCACTATCGGGAGTCAATCCCAAATTACAGTAAAGAGCACCGGTGAGGACAAGATCATTGAGGACTACGAAACCTTGATCGACGAGATCGAGGGGCGTCCGGGCTTGCTCCACGTTTCGCCCGTAGCCGAAGGCCAGGCACTCCTGAGTTACGATGACGACAATTACAGCATTCTGGTGCGCGGCCTGGATTTCGACGCCTCCGCAGGGATCTACTCGATTGAAGACCGCCTGGTCGAGGGCGAGCTGCCCGCCAATGAAGACGAGATCCTCATCGGACTGAACCTTCAGGAGGAGGCAGGCATCTCCGTGGACGATGAGGTCGAATTCCTCGCCAATACGGAAGAGCTCCGCACGGCCAAAGTCACCGGCGTCTTCGATCTGGAGAACGCCAGTCTGAACAACTCGTGGATCCTCACCGATCTGGCTACAGCCCAATCACTCTTCGACTACGATACGGCGATCACCTCTATTGAAATGCAGACCGAAGATGTGTTTGAAGCCGATACCCTGGCCGCGGAGATTCAGACCGCCATGCCCGAAGAAATCGAAGTGAACAACTGGAAAGCCGATAATGCCGCTCTGCTCAGCGGTCTGGACGGCCAGAACATCTCCAGCTATATGATCCAGGTCTTCGTCATGGTGTCGGTCCTGCTCGGCATCGCCAGCGTGCTCGCGATCAGCGTGATCCAGAAATCGCGCCAGATCGGCATCCTCAAAGCCATGGGTATTCAGGACGGCTCAGCCAGCCAAATCTTCTTATTTCAGGGCCTCCTGCTCGGTGTCGCCGGCGCAGTGTTGGGTATTCTCCTGGGCTTGGGTTTGGCCTACGCATTTACGACCTTCGCACTCAATCCCGATGGCACACCCATCGTGCCGCTTTACATCAGCCCCGCATTCATCGCCTTCTCCGCGGGCTTTGCAATCGTCGTTTCCACCGTCGCCTCGCTGATTCCGGCCAGGCGCTCATCCAAACTCAATCCAATCGAGGTAATCCGCAATGGCTAATATTGTTGAACTGAAGAAAGTAAGCAAAGAATACGGCACCAAGGTGAAGACCAAAGTGCTCCACGACGTCGATCTCACGATCGAGGAGGGCGATTTCGTCTCCATCATCGGCCAGTCCGGGAGCGGCAAGACCACCCTGCTGAACATCCTCGGCACCCTGGATCTGCCCACCGAGGGCGAAGTTTTCGTCAACGGCCAAAGAACAGATCAGCTGAAGAAAAGGGAACTCGCGAAACTGCGAAATGAAACCTTGGGCTTCATCTTCCAGTTCCACTATCTATTGCCCGAGTTCACAGCCCTGGAAAATGTGCTGATGCCTTTCCGGATTCAGTACGGCAAAGTGCCCCAGGACAAGGTGGACCGCGCCCACGAGCTGATGAACTTGGTCGGTCTGGAGGAGGTCAAGGATAATCTCGCCACTAACATGTCCGGCGGTCAGCAGCAACGCACCGCGATCGCTCGCGCGCTCATGAATGAGCCGCAACTGATTTTGGCCGACGAGCCTACGGGCAACCTGGACTCAGACACCAGCGAGACGATCTATAACTTGCTCCGGGAAATTAATGAGAAAACGAAGACCACCTTTCTCATCATTACCCATGACCGGAAGATCGCCGAAAAAGCCGACCGGATCATCGAGATCAAGGATGGCCGGATTGCCATGGATATTTAAGGTTTGAATGAATCGCAAATCGAGAGGCTGGCTCGCGGCCTCTTTTTTTGACTTCGTGATGAATGCTCAAACAGCGCTGGACTCTAACCTCGCTTCAAACTGAACGCACTGCCATCCCAGATGTCCGTGACAATCTGCTCGTAGAACTCAGGTTCGTGGCAGGTCATGAGGATGGTGCCCTTGTAGTCCTTGAGGCCTTTCAGCAGGGCGGCTTTGGCCTGGGGATCGAGGTGGTTGGTGGGCTCGTCGAGAAGGAGGACGTTGTTCGGGGTGTTGGTGAGTTTGGTAAGCCGGACTTTGGCCTGCTCGCCACCGGAGAGCACGCCGATGCGGCTCTCGATGTGCTTGGACGTCAGGCCGGAACGGGCGAGGGCGGCGCGGACTTCGGCCTGATTCAGGTGGGGAAACTCCTCCCAGACGTCCTCGAGACATGTCCGGTCGAGGTCACGGGTGGATTCCTGCTCGAAATAGCCGAGGGAGAGGAAGTCGCCGGTATCGACGGTGCCTTCGAGTGCGGGTATCTTGCCCAGAAGGCTCTTCAGCAAAGTCGTTTTGCCGATGCCGTTGGCGCCGATCAGGCAGATTTTCTGGCCGCGTTCGAGCTGGAGGTTGAGCGGGCGGGTCAGGGGATGATCATAGCCGATGACGAGATCGTGGGTTTCGAAAATGATGCGGGACGGTGTGCGGTCGGGCAGGAAAGTGAACACCGGGTCAGGGCGTTCACTGACTTTTTCGATGAGGTCCATTTTGTCGAGTTTCTTCTGACGGGACATGGCCATGTTGCGGGTGGCGACGCGGGCTTTGTTCCTGGCCACGAAGTCCTTGAGGTCGGCAATCTCCTTCTGCTGGCGGTTGAAGGCAGCCTCGCGGTGGGCCTTCTCGACGGCATAGAGCTCCAGGAATTTACTGTAGTTACCGACATAGCGGGTCACGCTCGCCTGCTCAACATGGTAGATGAGATTGACGACACGATCCAGGAAATGTGTGTCATGGGAGATCAGGATGAAGGCGCTTTCGTATTCCCTGAGATAGTTCTCGAGCCAGGCGATGTGCTCCTGATCCAGGTAGTTGGTCGGCTCGTCGAGCAGGAGGATGTCGGGTCTGGACAGCAGTAATCTGGCCAGAAGAATCTTCGTGCGCTGGCCGCCGCTGAGTTC
>CAZJTS010000206.1:0-3807 GCA_964548975.1 uncultured Fastidiosipila sp. | reverse complement strand
CCGCAGTTTGCAGTGCGGTCAATTCCCATTGATAGGCGGATACATCAATAGCCTGCGGCTCAAGGTTCAGCATGGTGTACTGGAAATCGTCTTTCTGTGCAGGATCCTGATTCGGGAAGACACGTTCAAAGCCAAAGATCGACTTGAAAGAGCCCTGCTGAATGCTGCTGGTATCTAGCCAGGCAGGGGTCTGGCGGCTCTCCTCGTAGAGCAGGAAGTCCACAGCTTCTGTGATGTCTTCACGTACTGCAAGGGATGGCTCGGTTTTGGCCGGAACAATCTTATTGTTCTGCAGCATATCCTGCGTCATAAGGATGCGCTCCAGACGATTGACTTGCTGACTATAAGGTAATGCGTGGAAGCCAATTACGGGCAGAACGGCGACGACGGCCAAAACGGACACTACGTAGACGATCCACGGATGAGCCCGCTCTTGCTTGATAATCAGCATGATTGCGGAAATAAATGTAACCAGACCGATGATAATAAAAACATATTCAGTAGTTTTCAGACCATGCTCACGCAGCGAAGTGATCAGAGCCCAGGCCTCAAAGAGAAGCATAAACAAAGCAGCAAAGGGGAACGCTCTGCGGTAAAACTTCGCCAAGCCGGATTGATTATGCGTGACCAGGATGTGCACAAACAAACCGCCTATGGCATAGCTGGCAGCGATGCTGTAAAGATTGATAAACTGCGTCTCCATGCCGCCTGTAATGGTCCGAATTGCCCAGAGCACGAGGACCACAGTCAGGGCCAGCATGATCGGAACCAGGATGTATTCGAGCAAGATCTCAATAAAGCGCGGCTGCTTCTGGGCAGTCACTCGCTGCTCATCCTCGCCGTCCTTGCGGAAGTCCGGGAAATAGCCGACAAAAATCGCGAAACCAAAGAAGCCGCTGAGGGCCCCGACATAGCCAAAGACCTTGGATGTGAGATCTGTGTAGAGTAAGGCTTTGATTGCGCCAAATACTCCTGAAGCACCGCCCATAATGACCAGACCATAGATTAAGGCGATAAAAAAGGCCTTCAAGGTCATGAAAACCGCCCCGGAAAAGTTCAGGCGATCTTCCTTCTTCCTGGCCGCAAACAAGACAAAGGCGAGAAGGCTGAGAAAAATCGCGACCGTGACTCTGACTGAGGCGATCATCGAAATCGACTTGTAAACAACATCCTGATAGTAGGATTTCTCTGGTGTGTAGCCGCCTGCAAAATAAAGCAGGAGAAAAGCTGCCACAGCTGCGATCAGCCCCAGCAAATTCGCTATCCAGAAGCTCCGTCTGGTCTTGATCCGGCTCTGCGCATAGGTAATCGCCGCCAGCCCTGCGATCGCGCCCAAGGCAAGGGCAAACTGCATGGTATTAAACAAAAAGTTATAAGGCTCCTGGAACGGATAATCCATAGCCGTCCGGATGATGGATACGATTGTAAACAGCGCCGCGCTTAGCATCACGACCGGGAAGGCCAAAAAAGACTTGCCGGCATTTTTCAGAATCTTCTGAACAGATTGAGCGAAAGTCCCCATCTTGATCACCTCTTTTTGCTAAAGAATTTCCGCAAAGTGTTGTCTCCGCTTAGAAACCTTTATCGTCTGTCACAAAAACAATCCTTTGTTACCTTAAGTATAATGCATTCCTGCCCAACAAATCGTAATAGAAGTATGAAGTTATTAGCACCGGTCATCGTGTACAAATAGGGAACAAATTCCAACACTATAAATTCAAAAACCCCCGGGTGTTGAGACAGCCGGGGGGTTGCTTGTGAATCTCTGATTATAATTCCAGAGCAAGAGCGGGGCTGGCTTTCGACCAGAACCTAATCATCCATTGCAGCCAATAAAGCCTCTACATCCAAGAGGCCGTGACCCGTTGCGTTCGCGCCCCAGCTGACCACCTCTGACGTGCCGTTTGAACTGTAAATCGTGCGGCTGCCTGCAGCCAAAGATATTGCTGATTTTTCTAACAAATCCTCGACTTCACCAGCGTCGAGTGAGGAGTCTTTCTCCAGCATCAGCGCCACTGCGCCAGCCACATGTGGTGAAGCCATAGAAGTTCCGCCGAGATAGTAATAACCATACTTCCCTTGGTCAACGGCATAGGGTCCGACGATCCAGGAGCCAGGGGCTGCCACATCTAGGTCATGCTCCACAACTTGATCTCTGGAGGAAAAATCTGTGATATAGAAATCACCCGCAACGGTAGGATCAGCAACGTCGCCTGTCCACCATCCGTTTGCTTTCCATTCTCCGGTCCAGCCGGAAGCAGCCACAGAGATAACTGGCGCGTAGGCAGCGGGATAACTCATCCCCTTGTCTCCTGCGTTACCGGCAGAAGCTACGATAATCACTCCACTCTCAATGGCGTAGTCGATTGCTGCCTGCTCAACCGCATCAAGCTGAGGACCGCCAAGGCTCATATTAATAACGATAGGCACATTGAGCTCTTTCGCCAAATCAGCGATATAGGTGATGCCTTGGGAGATTACAAACGATGAACCGCTGCCATTCTGATTCAGCACCTTAACGGGGATAATTTTCACTTCCGGCGCAACACCGTTAATGAACCTTGGATTGAGGCGATAACCCAGAATTGTGCTTGTAACATGAGTGCCATGTGAATTGACATCCTGTTCCCATACATTCGGCTGCTCGGAAATTGCCGCATTGGCACTGCCGCCGCCGCCGAAAGACTTCGCGTACTGCGTCAGAATCTGATCAACGGGGAAGAATTCGCGCCACTGCCTGATCAGGCCGGTGTCGAGGACAGCTACATATACGCCCTCACCAGTCTGTTCGACCGTTCTGCCTTCGCCAAAGTCTGTGACATTGATCGCGTCAAGGTTCCAGGTGCTGAGGCCATTCTCAGTGATTTCAGTCGCCAGCGATTTGTCCACAGGACCCGTATTTCTCAAAGCATCTTCATTGGCTGCCTCTACAAAGTCCAAGGCCAAAAGATCGTCTAGTTTGTCCGCCTTGAGCGTCATCGAGAGTGCATTGATCGCATCAATCTTATTGCCGATGCGCCCAAGCGAAGCAAGCTGCTTTTGGATCGCAGGAGTTGCTTCTTGCTTGAGAACTACGTTGACCGTAATGGTCTTCGGCGCAGCGTAACTGTCAGGAGCCGCCACGGTCGAGACAAGGAGTGCGCATACTAAAATTGCCAGAATTTTCTTCATACAATCTCCTTCTTGCAAGTCACTCATGACCTACTTTTCTTTTGATTGTAGTACCAGTGCTGTAAAAAATATGCTCAGATAGCATTCTTCGTCACAGAAATCACTCAAAATTTCGAATATTTCTGGTGTTTTCTGCAATTGTTTTTGGCCCTACAATCTAGCCCTTCTGCAGCCTGCCCTTTTTTAGCCCCAAGGCAACAAAAAAGAGCTGAAGACAAATCCGCATTCAACTCTTAAAAACCAGTACAGAGGTCCTCGTTTAGCGCATACGGTTGCGCAGCGTCTCGCCCGCCAAGTAGCGGCCAAGATTGTCGAGCGCAATTTCCACAATCCGGGTGAGGGTCAGATCCAGATGATCCCCACCGGCGCTGTGCGGTGTGATAATCGCCCTGGACTGCTGCCAGAGCTTGTGATCCGCCGACAGAGGCTCCGGAGCCGTGACATCCAGCGCCGCCCCCCAGAGGTGCCCCGTGGCCAAAACATCCGCCAAGGCTTCGCAGTCAATCGCCGTCCCCCGTCCCCCATTCAGCAGGATCGCATCCGGCTTCATGCGTTCCAGGCGGCTGCGGTCAAAGAGATTGATCGTATCCGGCTCCTCGGGAACATTCAGTGCCACAACATCCGCCAGCGGCAGGA
>CAZJTS010000205.1:0-3831 GCA_964548975.1 uncultured Fastidiosipila sp. | reverse complement strand
CAGCTGACTGGCCCCCGGACACGCGACCGGTGGACCCCAGTAAAGCGAATATTCAGCGCGGTCCTGCTATCCTGAAATCTGCTTCCTGATTAAATCCTCCGTGTCCACTTCCCGGGTGTCGGGCCCCCCACAGTTGGGCTGTATACTAAGACAATGAAACTCAGTATTATCACCGCTGTAGCCCCCGATCGAGCTGATTTTCTCGATGAGACTGCCAGATCCATTGATGCTTTACGCGAAGTAATCGATGTTGAATGGATCGTTGTCTGGGACGGTAAGCCAACGCGTGACATCAATGCTGACATCGTGACTCAAGGCCGTGAGGGCAGTGGTATTTCCTGCACACGCAACTTAGGGCTCGGTTTCGCTACGGCTGATTATCTGACTTCTCTAGACGCAGATGACCTTATTGTCGTTGAAGGTGTTCAACGCGGGCTCAAGGCTTTTGAGACTAACCCTGAGATCGGTTGGATTGGGCTGAGCAGAACTGACATACCAGGCGGGGCTACCAAACACACAGTGTCGAGGTCACAGACATTCGCGCCAGGTGAACTCGCTGAACACTGGAAGGCTCCTTTTTTGTTTCACCCGAACTCATTCATAGCCTCTACTGCCCTTGTTCGACGATGTGGTGGTTGGCCAGGGATAGCAACGAACGAGGACTTGGCTTTGGTCCTCCGAATGGCTGAAGAAATGGGAGGAGAGGTGCTGCCAGCAGTTCTCACGCGGTATCGCGTTTGGGATAAACAAGAAGTGGCGAATTCCTCGTACGCATCGATGAAGAAGAAGGCATTTGCCTACATAGAAACAGTTATCAACGCAGTCCGCACCTGGCATGGTCGTAGTTTAGTTCACGCCCCGTCCAACCCTGGGGGAGCTTTTGGGCGCGAGGCTGCGGAGGTGCACGCATGATCACGGTCGTCATTGGTGATACTGGAGGCCATGCCACTGTCTTGAAGCGAATTCTTGATGATCTCGGTATAGGAAAAGACAACAAAGTTCCAGAGCATATCAGGGTTGTCAACGTCGGGGATTTAGTCCGTGCGGATGACCGATACCGTGATTCAAACGAGGAAATAGTTCGTAGAGTATCAAAGATCATCGATAGCAACCCACCAGGTAGGTGGGTTCAGCTCATAGGTAACCATGAGTGTGCTGCGCTAGCTGGAATCGTGAAGTCTAATTGGAAAGCCGAGCACGCCTTTACTGCGGATTGTCTTAAAATTCTTGAGCGGATGTGGCGTTCCAAGACTATGGTCTTAGCAGCACATCACGGCGACACGCTTATTACCCACGCAGGGCTTACTCGTGACTACTGGGCGGAGCTTGGCTCACCGAGCACAGCTGCCGATGCTGCAAAACTCATTAATCAGGCGGCTGGGTCACCTATAGAAAGCTTCGCTCGTCCTGGCCGAATGGTTACGCAAGAACTCACCACCAATGCAGACACCATGTGGGCTGAAGTCAACATGGAGCTACTGCTTCCGTGGATGCAATCGTCAGATATGCCGTTTGACCAGATCCATGGACATGCGTCCCCTTTCCACTGGCCCAATGAGGAGTACTGGGAAGAAACCCCTCAGGTCATTCGAAACGCAACCGTAGCGGATCAAGCGTTTCGGAGATCTGTCACGACAACCCCGAATGGAAAGACTTTCACAAGTGTCGATTGGACACTAGAGAACACCTCACCTGATCACCTGTGGCCTTTACTTCGATTGGGTGACCCAATTGTGTCAGGAACCGTTGCACTGAATCCTGAGCTTTGGCGTGATCCTGGTTTGCTCTTTAGTCTGAGTAAGTCTGATGGCACAAGCTATTCCGTCATCGGAGGTGCCAGAGCTCGGGTCGCGATATGGGAAAACCGAATTGCTGGAGGGCACGATACTTTCCTCCCATCTGTCCATCGTATCGCTAGAGGTAGCGAAGAACTTCTTCAGGGCTTTCTTCGGGACGGAGATTTCTCAGGCCAGGAGTTCTCTTTTGAACTAGATATTTCGTGGAATCGGTCAGGAGGCTATGATGCTGTGAAACTGTTATTGGAGGAATTCTTACCAGCACGCCTGCGTAACTTGGTGAAATCCTTACCGCCTCTGGATGGCGCAGCTGTCAATGAGAATCGAACAGTGGGCGTACCAGAGGAGTTTTCCGACTTAAACGTTACTGTTTTAGATCTGCCTATCAATGCGCTTCCGTCCTCACGGCAACGACAGCGCCCTCTCGTGCTTGGTACTCGGTGGGTACGGCTTATCCTTCTCGCGAACGGGCTTATTGCATTGTGGCACCCCTGTGAGTTGAAGTCTTGGCCTGATGACAAGGTCCCGTGGCCTCACAATGCGGTTCCCTCTCGAAGCAGAGACAACCTCATTTCGTTAGTTTCTGGACATCTCAGCGCCAAGGATCGCCAAGAGAGGTGGGTTCAAGATACTGTGGCCCACGAAAAGTACTTCGCGGAGTCATGGTCTGGAGAACTTGAATTCTGGCAGGATTCTGCATTTGAGTGGCTCACAAAGTCACTGACACTTGATGACGTACAGGCACTGAGGGATGAGCTCGGGCTGTTATCACACTATGTACCTTCGGTTCGCTGGACACAGAGAGCGATGAAGCGTCGTAGTAAGGAGGAAGGGGTCAATGACTCATACTCGCATGTAGCGAAGGAGCTGAAGGACTGCGAAGCCGCATTGCCAATCATGCTGGCCGATATGCGCTCAAAGTTGACTGAAAGCTTTGACATTCTAGCAACGGTGTCACAACGTGTTCAGGAGGACGCTGCGAGCAAAGCCCAGGAGACATCTGAGCGTTTGAACTGGTTGATTACCTTATTTACAGCGATACTGTTTGTCCCTACGGTTGTCTCAGGAATCTACGGGGCCAATATTGACTCTTTGTCTCCAGGGTCACTTGGAACAATGCACGAATTGTTGGGATGGATGGCAGGTTCGGCGCTTGTTTCTTTTGGTTTGCTGAACTTGATTACGAAGAAACTCGGACTCAGCGTGCTTGGAATAGTAACGGGTGTAGCGATCGTTATCGGGACGGTGTGGTCCAACTTCAACGGTGGCAAGGAGTTGGGTGTATTGTTTAACTTTTTCTTCTTCGCTGTCTTCCTCGTTGGTGCAGTACTATTGAATAGAGTCGGATCAAAGAAAGAAGCACATGAGTAATTCCCCCTTGCGTATAGGCCACGGCCACGATATCCATTCTCTTTATGAGGGCTATGAGCTGTGGCTTGGCGGTGTACTGCTAGCCGAAGCGGAAAAGGGATTTAACACCCATAGCGACGGGGATGTTCTTTCACATGCCATTATCGACGCGATAGCAGGAGCGATGGCGGATGGTGATTTGGGTACGCATTACCCTGAGAACGACCCAGATGCCGAAGATGCTCGCAGCTTGGAGTTCGTGCGAGAATTTGCGGGGTACATGCGGGATCGCGGGTATGAGCTTGTGAACATTGATGCGTTCATCACCTTGGGGACTACACGGCTGCGCCCACACATTGAAGATATTCGCGAGAAGGTAGCGGATGCACTGTCTGTACCCCTTAACCGAGTATCTATCAAGGGGCGTTCTCACGATGGCATTGGCTTGGTAGGCACTGGTGAGGCTTGTAGTGCAACAGCGACAGTACTACTTGAGAAAACAGCAGTCTGATATAGGCAAGGGGACTGGCCTGTAGACCCGCGTGATGTGGTCTGGAGTAAGGGTGGCTCGTAAGACGACGTCGACTGCGAGATGCTGTGCTCCATGCACAACAAGACGAATAGTAATACGGCCCTTCCGGTTTTAGAGTGCGTTGATCTTGGCCTGGAGCCCTCCGGAGTGGAT
>CAZJTS010000204.1:0-3845 GCA_964548975.1 uncultured Fastidiosipila sp. | reverse complement strand
TGACGAAACGCAGATATACCAATGACTGTGAACAAGGCTGGCAGACCCAGCTCATCCGGAAGCATCTGCAGATCCGTAAGAGAAGCTTACAGAAGCAGACAGCCGGTGATGTGGTAACCACGATCCTTACCAATGCCATGGAAGGGATCGACTTGTCCATCAGTGCGATCCTGTCACTCTGCACGGGACTCGCTCTCTTGACCCTGAGCGCATTATACATGGGACTTCTCGCCTGGCAGTTGACGGCGCTGCTGGTTCTGTACAATCTCATCTTCCGCATATTCTTCCGCCGCGTCGAGAAAGGCATCCGTGAAAGTGCCGGTGCACTGGTCAGGGTGCAGAAGGAGAACAACAACTTTCTTCTTTCTATGCTGCGAAATATGCTTGTCGTACGCGTCTTCGAACACGGCGGCTATTTCAAGACGATGCTGGGGGATAAAGAAAAGAGCACGATGACAGCCGGAATCAAACAATCTGCCTGGCATAATGCCATGATGGACGGCACCTGGGCGATCGCCAAGCTGGCCGAGTTCATCCTAATCTACGGTGTCGGCGGTATTCTGGTCGTCCGAGGGCTCATGCCGCTCGGCAGTTTGATCGCCTTCGTGTTCGCCGCGGACCTCTTTGTCAAGGGCATCGATGCCTACGCCTCCTACCTCAGCAGTAAGAATGAGGCCATGGCTCACATCGATTCGGTCCATGCCTTTATGGCTGTCAAAGATACGGAGGACGTGGCGACAGGAACACTCGGTGGAATGGTCGGCGAGGAGCTGTCGGCCGGGGGCTTGGCTATTAAAATTGAAGATATGAGCTTCGGTTATGGGGATGATGCGCTGCTTGAGAATGTGTCACTAACGATAGAACCCGGCGACAAGGTGCTGATTAAGGGGCCGAACGGACAGGGTAAATCAACTCTACTCAAGCTGATCGCCGGTCTGTATCGACCGGACAGCGGTGTGATCTACTTCGGTGACGCACATACTTCCGCCTGTCCTATCCATGATCTCAGCACGGTTTACAATATGGTTTCCCAGCATTGTGAGCTTGTGGAGGGAGATCTGCCGGAGAATATGGCACTGCAGACGAATCCGGATGCAGTGCGTGTGCAGCAGACTCTGGATACACTTGAGATGGATCATGTTTCTTCCACAAAGGTCAGCTCCCTTTCGCAGGGGGAAAAACAGCGTCTGAATATCGGCCGCGCACTGTATAGGGATTCGAAAGCGCTGATACTCGGCGACGAAATCTTCTCCAATGTCGATCAGGCCAATGTCGCATTGATAGAGCAGCGATTGTCGAAAACGTGGGAGAAACGTACCGTCATTCTGGTGGCGCATGAGGATACGGATTTTCCCTTCAATCGCGTCTTTCACGTAGCCGGTGGAATGGTCCAGGAGGAGCTTGTAAGATGAATACACCTACGAAGAAAAGCACGATACTCATTCGATTCCTACTCGCCAATCCGCTCTGGGTCACTCTCATTGTTGTCGTCAATGGTCTGTCCGGCTGGGCAAGAGCAAGCGGTGCTTCCTATCTCGGTGACATCACGAACTTGGTCGCCGGAGGGCGAATTCAAGGTCTCTGGTCTCTGGTACTCATCGGTGCACTGATCATGTCCTCATCCTATACCCTGCGCTGGCTCGGTGCCTTGCTATGTAATTATCTTACTGAGAAACTCGCCCTAGAGACACGCATTCGTCTGATGGAACAGCTCAAGGGCGTCAGCTTCCTGTGCTACGAACAGTTCTCGTCCGGCGATTTACAATCCATCCTCCGAAACGATGTGACCGATGCATCGAGTATCATCCATATTTTTCTCTCGAGGATACTGAACAACCTCTTTCTCTTCGGTTTCACCGTCTTCGTCATGCTGCGCATCGACCTGTGGATGACCGTACTTGTTGTCGCCATCGTCTTGATGACAGCCGCAGTCAACCGGCGCATTCTGGCTGCCCAGCGCAAGCACCAATTCGGTGCGAAAGCGTCCTTGGGTAAGATCACAACCCAGATTGAGAAGAACCACGCCGCCATGGATACCATCAAAACTTACACGGCAGACGAATTCGTGGACGAGAAATTCCGAGAAGAGCGCGGTCACTACAACGAGCATGCGCTAAACGGAGAGAAAGTAGATGCCGGCAGATTGACGCTCTACACTCTGGTCAACAACGGCATACTCTTCGCATCGCTGCTCTACTTGGGCTATAGAGGTATAGAAGGAAGTCTCCCGGTGGGCGACGTCCTCGTCTATCTATACCTGATTAAGCAGATCATGGTGCCTGTCGAAGTGATCTTCCGCTGGATGTCCAGACTGGTAGGCAGTCTCGCGGCATGGGACAGGGTCTGCAACTTACTTGAAATCCCGTCACAGAAGCTAACGCGACAAACTACTGACACAGAGCCAACTGATGTGAGTCTCGTCTCTGCCGAGCACATATCCTTCTCTTACGGAGACGGAGTCGCTATCCTGGACGAACTGAGCCTCCGTCTCCATAAGGACGAACTGACCGGTTTGTCGGGCCACAGCGGCAGCGGTAAAACCACATTACTGAAGGTTCTACTGGGACTCTATCTGAGCCCAACAGCCGTCTACCGAATCAATGATGGCGAAGAAAAAGACTCACTCTTCGGTCTCGCGGTCTATGCATCGTCAGACGCCCTCTTCCCTCTGACCATTTATGAGAATATTACACTGGGCGATGAGAAAATCGGTCGCGAAGCATGTACGGAAATGCTGAATCGATTGGGTTTCGGCGAGTGGGTTCGTTCCCTGCCAAACGGCATCGACACGATTCCGGAGGAGAAGGCACTCTCCGGTGGTCAACTGCAGAGCATCGCCACAGCCCGCGCACTCCTCTCAGCTGCACCGATCGTCATCCTGGACGAACCGTTCTCAGCCTTGGACGTGGAGAACGAGAAACGACTGACTGAAGAACTGGAGCGACAGAAATCCGAGAAAATCATCCTCTTCACGTCTCATCGTTCCAAAACAATAGGAAGCTGTAAACAAATGATTCGCTTGTAGCCTCGTTTGTTGAGAAACTCTGTATACAGTGTTTTTCTGCTATCAGGATTTACAGACGGTGCAGCTTCTAATAGACAACATGCTAGTTTAGGCAAAAACTTCACCAACCACTTTGCAAAACCATGCATAAACAAAGTGTTGTAGGGCTTGCCTTTCAGTAACAGTAAGATTTTGTCTAGCCTGAGATACAAATCCATCTAGCATCTGATTGTTTGTGCTGACAAGCCCCAACCGGAAGCTGCTATCTTGTCCGGCCGGCATTTGACGGTTATACTTGACCAAAATAGAGTAAAGGAAAGGCCCCGGTCCACCTAAAAAACAAAACCGAGGCCTCAAAAAGAACATGCTTATTGTAACACAATTCGAACAAGAATTAATACCCCATGCCAACAAACTACTTTTCAGATAACGGGAACAGAGCAGATTGAATCGCCCCGAGAGTATCGGAGACAGCTCTCTTAAATTCTATGCAATAAGCTTGAACTCATTCTTCCAGTTTTTATCTGTTAGCTCAACCGGTGTGACAAAGCTAATAAACACTGTGCTACAATAAGGGTAAGAAGATAAAGAAGGAATACAACAATGTCAAAGAACGCTCTGTCACAATACACCGATGTAACAAAAGAGGACATAGATAATGCCCTCGATATAATAGAGCGCTTTTTGCAAGATATAGTTATTGAATCAAAAATACCTTCTTCGTATGAGATAGAAAAAACATATGGAATACGCACATCAAGGTTCTATAAGTATCGCAGTGGTGATAACAAACTGGATATGATGAGGCTTAAAGATATTGAGATGCTGAAAGGTCACGTAT